>NZ_DATHKG010000024.1:0-100175 GCF_035489435.1 Flavitalea sp. | reverse complement strand
TACTGTTTTTATCTGCCGTTTTTGTTGCAATTGGCATCTGTTGCAGCAGTCTCACCAACAATGCAGTTGTTGCATTCATCGCTTCAGCATTTTTATGTTTTGTTATATACAATGGGTTTGAAGCCATCAGTCTTATTGCAGGCGGGGGCGCCGACTACCTGGTCGCCATGCTGGGGATAGATTTTCACTATAAAAGTATCAGTCGTGGTGTAGTGGATACACGTGACCTCATCTATTTCCTGAGCATCATCCTGTTTTTCCTTGTATTTACCAACCGGAATCTTGTAAGAAAATATAGCTGAAAAATGTGATCTGCGTGTAGGCTCTCCCGTGAGCAGTCTCTGCAGATATCATAACCAATAAATATGAATAAACTGTTGTCTTCGAAATACTGGTGGATTTACCTGCTTCTCATACTGATTGGTATTAATTATCTCGCTTCAGGGTTTCATTACCGGCTCGATCTGACCGGGGAAAACCGATATACATTGTCTGAGCCAACCAAAAAGCTGCTCCGCAATCTTGACGACAGGGTTTCAATCACTTTTTTCCTTGATGGAGACATGCCGGCCCCGTTTAAAAAACTTTCCAATGAAACAAAGGAATTGTTGCAGGAGTTCAAGGAGCTTGGCAAATCAAATATCCAGCTGAAGTTCGGCCGTCCCGGTGAAGACCTGGATGATACGGCGCGCATTAATTTCATCAATTATATAACAGATAGCCTTGGGCTGAAACCAACGAATGTACAGGTGCAGGCAAGTGCCGGTGAATCACAGGAGGAACGACTCGTTTATCCTGGCGCTTTGATCTCTTATAAAGACAATGAAATGGCTATTAACCTGCTGGAAGGTCAAAGCATGACAGGCGGTTATCAGACTCTGAACAATGCGGAAGCTTTACTGGAATACCGTTTTGCAAATGCGATTCAGAAGGTTACCACAGATTCAGTAGCCGTTATCGGGTACTTGCTTGGAAACGGCCAGCCTCAATCTTATAATGTTTATGATTTGATTGAGAATACACTCAAGCCGCGATATGGATTTGGATGGGTGCCTATTGATAGCTTTCCAGTGTTGCCGCAGGAATTTGATGCACTGATGATTGTTAAACCGACTATTGCGTTTAACGATGACCAGAAACTAAAAATTGATCAATATGTAATGAATGGTGGTAAGGTGATCTGGCTGATTGATAGGCTTTATGCTGAGATGGACAGCCTTGTTCGTAGTCAAAGTGATTTCGTGGCGTTTGACCGTAACGTTAATCTTGATGATATACTATTTAAATATGGCGTAAGAATAAATCCCGACCTGGTTCAGGATATCAAATGCGATAAGTTGCCCCAGGTAGTCGGCAATTTCGGCGATAAACCGCAGGTTGAAATGATACCATGGCCGTATTTTCCTTTGCTTTCCGCCTATTCAGGACACGCTATTTCAAAAAACCTGGATGATGTTCTAAGCATTTTTCCGAATTCTATAGACACGGTTAAAACTGAAGGAATTAAGAAGACTGTGTTGCTTGCAACTTCTTCAGCTTCCAGGTCATTGAGTACACCTGCGATAGTGACGCTTAACAGTGGTAAAACAAAAGAAGAAGTCAGCACGTTCAACCGCAAGAATATTCCGGTGGCAATGTTGCTGGAAGGCAGGTTCAGTTCTTTGTATGCAAACAGGCTTTCCAAATCCAAAGCCGACTCTTTGAATGCTGTCGGTCATCCCTTCAGAAATAATTCAATTTCCGAAAATAAGATGATAGTAATTTCTGATGCTGATATCGTGAGCAATGTATTTACTCAGAAAGATGGCCCGCTCGCAATGGGTGAAAATCAATTCACACATTATAAATACGCTAACCAGGACTTCATCTTAAACAGTATCGAATATCTCACTAACCCATCAGGTATACTTGAAGCAAGAGCAAAAGACTATACGTTAAGGTTACTTGATCCCAAAAAAGTTGACAGCTCCAAACTGCAATGGCAGGTACTCAACATCGTTGTACCAATGGTAATGATAATTCTTTTTGGGGTTGTTTACCAATACGTTCGTCGTCGCAAATACCAGTGATGTTTTCCTCAGTTCCCTATCTTTACATAATTAATAACCTCCATGACATCTGATCAGATAACGTATTTAACCTTTGGAATTTTACTGGTAGTAGCTTTGGTATTTGATCTCGGTTTATTGAGTAAGAAGGGTACTCATATGACCATCAATAAGGCCCTTTGGCAAACCGTGTTCTGGGTCTCGCTGGCTATGGGGTTTTTTGTTTTTATCTGGTTTGAAGATGGACAGAAAACTGCGGTTGAATACCTGAGTGCATATCTTACTGAATGGTCGCTCAGCATAGACAACATATTTGTGTTTATACTTATTTTCAGTTTTTTCGGAGTAAAGCAGGATTACTATGCGCGTGTACTGTTGATCGGTATAATGATGGCCATTGTATTCCGGGTTATCTTCATTACGGTAGGTATAGCATTGGTTGAACGTTTCGAATGGCTGCTTTATATTTTCGGATTGGTTCTTTTGTATACAGGTATTAAAATGTTTTCAGCGAAACATGACGAGCCTGCCGACCTCGCAGAAAATAAGGTTTACAGGTTTTTGAAGAGTTTTCTGCCCCTGATACCACAGGATGGCGATGGCAAGTTTACCATGATTTATAATGGCAAAAAGTATTACACATCCATTTTTGTTGTTGTGGTAATGCTGGCAACCACTGATATCGTTTTTGCATTGGATTCCATACCTGCAGTGTTTGGAATTTCACAGAACCGGATGGTTATATACACCTCTAATATTTTTGCAGTGCTGGGCCTGAGATCCCTGTTCTTTTTATTAAAAGGTGCAGTTAATAAGTTTACTCATCTGCAACAGGGTATCGCAGTTGTGCTTGTGTTTATAGGTCTGAAAATGCTGGCCGAAATTATTAATGTACATATACCTGTTTATGTTTCGTTGCTGGTGATACTTGTTTGTATTGTCGCTTCAATTGTGTACTCGCTATCTGTAGCCTCGAGAAACATGCCGGATGATACAGAAGACATTAATCCGGGCGATACCAATATTCATTGACGATATCCCGATTTGAGACCTGTTTAAATCATGAACTACGATATAGAAAAAATCAGTCAGATTGTTAACGGTGACCTCAGGGCAAGCGGTGGGGCAAACAGGATAATTCACCTGCTGACTGACAGCCGTAAGTTGATTTATCCTGCAGAGACTTTGTTTTTTGCTATCATAAGTCATCGCAGGGATGGGCATGAATTCATTTCCACTTTATATGAGCGGGGCGTCAGGAACTTCGTGGTGAGCCGTATGCCTGGCTTGACTGTACCTGTTGATGCGAATTTTATTGTAGTCCGTGATACCATTCAGGCTTTGCAACAATTGGCCAGGTACCATCGTGGCCTTTTTGAAATTCCTGTAATCGGCATCACTGGAAGTAACGGTAAAACGATTGTGAAGGAATGGCTGAACCAATTACTGGAACCCGATTTTAAGATCGTTCGCAGTCCCGCCAGTTATAATTCACAGATTGGTGTGCCACTGAGTATTTGGCAGATGAATGAAAAGTATGAGTTGGCCATTTTTGAAGCGGGGATTTCTACCGTCAATGAAATGAAAAAGCTGGCAGCGATCATAAATCCTACAATTGGTCTTTTCACAAATATTGGCGAAGCACATAGCGAAGGTTTTTCAAGTCGAAGGGAAAAATTGCTGGAAAAGTTATTGCTTTTCAAAAACAGCGAGGTAATTATCTATCGTAATGATGATCCTGAGACAGAGAAAACCATCAGGGAAGAATTAACCGGGGCTTATAAGTTTTTAAGCTGGGGAAAAAATGAAAATGCGTTTCTCCGGATACTTGAAATTAAAACCGGGAACCTGTTTACCGGGTTAAAGATACAGTGGAATTCAACTGAGTTGAAACTCAGCATACCGTTTACGGATGATGCATCGATTGAAAATGCAATGCATTGTTGCTGTATGATGGTTTATCTCGGTCTCAATGAAAAAGTTATTGAAGAAAGGCTGAACAAACTGCACCCGGTTGAGATGAGGCTTGAATTGAAGAGCGGGATTAATAACTCTTCGGTTATTAACGACAGTTATAGCTCTGACCTGAGCTCGTTACGGATCGCTCTTGATTTTTTATCACATCAGAAGCAGCATCCCTCCAAGACAGTAATCCTTTCAGACATACTTGAGTCTGGCCTGGAGAGCCAGGAACTTTACCGGCAGGTAGCAGGGTTGCTGAAACAACATGAGATCAGCAGGGTAATTGCCATAGGAGATGAAATATCTAAAAATCTTGCAGCGTTTCATTACGAATATCCTGTTCAATTGCTGAATTATCCTTCAGTGGCCGCATTCAGGAAAGATTTTAACAGGCTGAATTTTCGTGATGAGACAATTCTTATCAAAGGAGCGAGGGCTTTTAAACTCGAAGGTATCGATCAGTTGCTTCAGCAAAAAGTTCATCAAACCGTACTTGAAATAGATCTGAATGCCATTGTTCATAACCTGAACGAATACAAAAATATCCTTGCCCCCGGTACTAAGATCATGGCAATGGTTAAGGCGTTTTCCTACGGCAGCGGAAGTTTTGAAATTGCAAACGTTCTGCAGTTTCACAATGTCGATTACCTGGCGGTTGCCTATGCCGATGAGGGCGTAGCACTTCGGAAAGGAGGAATTATGTTACCTATCATGGTGATGAACACAGATGCTGCCGCCTTCGATGTCTTGTTGGAATACAATCTTGAACCAGATCTTTACAGCCTTGATATCTACCGCCAGTTCAACGATTTTGTGGAATCTCGCGGTCTGAAAAATATCCCGGTTCACCTGGAGCTTGAAACCGGTATGAACCGTCTCGGGATGTCAGTTCAGGATATTGGCCACATCCAATCAACTTCAGCCCTGAGAATACAATCGGTTTATAGCCATCTTGCCGCCAGTGAAGATCCTGGTTTTGACGAGTTTACGCTTCAACAGGCTGCAAAATACCAGGAAATGGTCCGGGAGATTGAAGAAAAACTCGGATATGGTGTAATCAAACATATCGCAAATTCATCAGGTGCCTCCAGGCATCCTGATCTGCAGCTCGATATGGTGAGGCTTGGCATAGGATTGTACGGCATTGATGGCGGAATGGCTGAAAGCGCAGAACTCCTTGAGGTTTCGACACTGAAGTCGACTATCGCCCAGGTAAAACGACTTTCAAAAGACGAGACGGTTGGATATGGTCGAAGGGGTAAACTTAGCCGGGATTCGCTTATTGCTACTGTTCGGATAGGCTATGCTGATGGATATTCACGTAAACTTGGAAATGGGATAGGGCAGATGCTTGTCCATGGTAAAAGGGTTCCGGTTATTGGAAGTATCTGTATGGATATGACGATGATTGATATTACTGACCTGCCTTTTGTGGTTCCCGGTGATGAGGTAACAATATTTGGTGAAGGTATTTCGGTGATGGAAGTGGCCGTTTGGGCTGAAACAATACCCTATGAAATATTAACGGGTGTTTCCCAAAGGGTAAAAAGAGTGTATTTTGAGGAATAACCCATCAAAGTTAAAAATAACATGTATTAGTGGCTATTAGGCGTTTACGGCGGATAAGATGGCCGTTTAAGCCTTATCTTTGACACTCAAAAAATTTTAAGTTGAAGAGCAGAACAGCGGTCTTAATAATACTTTTGATCATAGTTGCGGACCAGGCGCTTAAAATCTGGGTAAAAACGACAATGTCCTATCATGAACAGATTCCTCTGATAGGATCATGGTTCAGGTTGTTTTTTATAGAAAATGAAGGCATGGCCTGGGGTTGGAAGTTCGGCGGAGAGTGGGGCAAGGTCCTTCTGACTGTGTTTCGAATGGTGGCTGTAGTATTTGGAGTGTTTTACATTCGCAATATCATCCTGAAAAAATATCATCCTGGTTTTATTGTCTGTGTCTCGATGATTTTCGCCGGCGCCCTGGGAAACCTGATCGACTCTATGTTTTATGGATTGATTTTCGAAGACAGTACCCGGGTGGCAGTTGCTAAGATTTTCCCCGCAAAAGGTTATGAAAGTTTTTTACACGGCCGGGTAGTGGATATGCTATACATGCCAATCATTGAAGATAAAACCCTCCCTTCCTGGATTCCGGTATGGGGAGGGGAGCGATTTACGTTTTTTTCCCCTATTTTTAATCTGGCTGATGCTTCCATTTCAATTGGTGTGATCATAATTCTGCTTTTCCAGAAAAAGTTTTTTCATAAAAAACCCAACGAAGAGAAGCACTCTACCGTTGATACTAATGCCCCGGTGAATGATACAGTGCAGGTGTTGTAAGTGGCTAAGACTGCCCGCATGGCCAGGCTAACAAAATAATACTTTATGAAACAATTGCGACACCTGATTTTATTTGCCTCCCTGGTAGTTTTATTCTTTTCGTGTCAAAAGGAACTAAGTAACGAAACCGGAAATGCCGGGGACTCGGGTTCACAATGGGAATTCACTGAAGCTGCTGCTAATTTCAAGGGGAAAATAGATACTGCCTACCTTGAACCTTCCGGCGGATTTCAGAGCGTTATTTTCGAAGGAACCAGCGGTGATGGTAAGGGCCAGATTTTCATGCAGGTATTTGGAGCTTCGCTTACGGCATCAAGTTATAAGAATCCAAACGTATTTTTTGAATATGTGGAGAATGGAACAACCACTTATTCGAACGTGCCGACAAATATTGATGCCTTCACGGTTGTGATCACAACAATTAATGCCACTTCGGTTACGGGTACCTTCAGCGGAGAAGTTGAGAACGCTGCCGGGGAACCAAAAACAATAACCAATGGTAAGTTCAGCCTGGTATTAAAAACTCCTGATACTCCACCATTACTGGGAATATGCAAAATCAGTAATATCGGCTATATTGATCTTCCTACCGGCATTGGTTATGCATCACTCACCAATACCTTTAATGGTTCGAATAAGGTCGGTCGTGTACAATTTATTGACAGTATTACGCGCAAGCCATTGGTAGATTTTTCAATAAATTATTCGGCGACACGGGTAAACCTGGATGCAGAACAATATTTTGATCTGGATGCAAATGGGAGAATTAAAACATTTACGGGCTATTTTGATGCTGATACAGCCGCACAAAAAGTAATAATAAATTACAGTTTTAATTCTGAAGGTTACCTTGAAAAAGCCGCATATGCTATCCCCGCCGCCCCTACAGTTGTTCAGTACGAAGTAAATTTCACCTGGACAAACGGGAACCTCACAAGAACTGTCAGTGGTGTGGTTGGCGATCTTCAGAAAATACAATTTGATTATAAATATGATGCTTCGAAAACAGTTAAAGAAAATATCTGCCTGTTTCCAAATTTCGAAGTATTTTATACTCAGTCTGCGATTAACTATGGAAAAAATAGCAAAAATATTATTACTGAATCAACAGTTACTATTTACAACAATGCCGGGGCAGTAGAACAAACCGATGTTGCAACCTTCACCAATTATGTTATTGATGCCCAGAGTTACATAAAAAGTTTTGATATGAGAGGAGAGGGATCTTTCATGCCTTCTGATACAAAATACGTTCTCTCTTATAAATGTTATTGATAGAAGGGCGCCAGGTTTTGAAAGAGTTAAGTTTTGAAATTTTTATTGAGCAAGCCTGATCAGTCGTTTTGTAACGCTGTTTGAACCGCCTCTAACCTTCATAATATAAGTGCCACCAGTGTTCATACCTGCATTATTCAGAAGCATGTGATTAAGGCCTTCATTAACTGAATGTGTAGACTGCCTTATAACTCTGCCATAAGTATCCGCTATGGTTATTTCAGCAATTTCGCTGGTGGGTGAAACCAGGTCAAACGAAATACCCGAAACCACTGGGTTAATAAGTGATTTTATTTCAAATTGGAGCGACTTATTGCTAAGTAGTATCGTTTTTGAGTAAAGGTTAGTCACACTACCGGCGACATGTATGCGGTAATATACTTGTCCTTCCAGCTTTTTCGGATCAGTGAAGCTATAATTGGATCCCTGGTTTGCCGGTGCATTACCTTTTAAGCTGGCTATTTTGGCAAAATTAATTTTATCATAACTTCTTTCTACTTCAAATTGTACCCCCTCCTTCTCAGCATAGCTGCTCCAGTTTATTACTGCATAGCCGTTCTGAACTTTCCCGTTCACTGTTACCTGGTCCTTATTCAGCACGTACATACAGTTGTTTACCATTACAATGATATGAGCTGTATTGGTGAACGAACAGGCCGGGTTGGCCAGGTTTGTAGGGGATGAAGCAACCCTGATCCGGAACATGTTATTATGAACACTGCTATCTGCCAGGTAGCTTGGGAAATTATCGATGTACTGGTACTCTCCACCAACCTGGGTTGGTGTTCCTGTGCCTGAACGACCAGTTGATAACCAGGAGCTACCGCCATCAACACTTTTCTCCCACAACCATTCAATATAGTTTGGATAATAGCTTCTTACGGTTGTAGACATATCCACCTGGTTTCCATAACAAACCTGTGCGTTGCCCGATGGAATAAGGTTGAGATTGGGCGTACATGTAGCAACAGAAACATCATCTATTGCCCAGTCGTTTCCGCCACCACCTGCTGCATTGTTTCTAATGGTAACTGTAAATGAGTTTTGTGCAGGCCCCGTTTTATATACAAAACCGCGTTTCACCCAGGTACCGGTGTATCTCAATGCTCCTGATGTATAATAATCTATACCATCTATGGTAAATGTCAGGTTAGGATTTACGCCAGAAGAATCCGGACCATTGAAGTTTGGATTTGGCACTCTTACTCCACTCACCTCACGGTAAGGTGCATCAGCTGTGCTGTCGCATGCGCAATACTTACAGATATTTTTGAACCATGCGGAAAACTCATAGTAAGTATTGGGGCATAACCCGCTGATAGTTTGCCGGATGGCATTGTTGTTAGCATAGCTCGCATTGATGGCAACAAAATATCCTCCGTTTGTGCCGGGAGCAACCGGAAGATTGCCGCTTGCAGGAACCGCACTTAATGTATGGTCACCCATAATATCCCATAAACGGTGAACCCGTGCAATTGCCGGATCGGTTAAAGCATTATCCGGTAATGGCGAATTGATATTCGTAATTCCGGTTGGGCTGAGGTTGTTGACTATACTATAACTGCCATCATTTGGGAAACCAAAAGCCACGTTGCCAAAAGTATATCCTGGTATGATAGCAGATGTTGATCTGTTTTGTGTTACATCGTTCCCGAATGTTCCCCCGTACTCAATAATGGCATTTCCCCCGATTGAGTTAATACATAAACCAAGGTTTTCGGCAATTGCGATTGAGTAAGGAGTTAGTCCGCTTACTACATCTGTAGATCCATCTGTATACCTGAAAGCTCCACCATAAGTATTGATTACGGTGCCGGTTGGTACGTTGTCGATTCGTATCCGGTAAGAAGCAGACATGATGCATACGCCTCCGTAAAAGGATGGCCTGCCATTGTGTTGTATCCTGCCACCACTTGTACCACCGGGGGTAACAATTGTGCAGGCTGCACCAAGGTTCACCGATGCGGGTACGTTATTGTTGTAACTGCTACCCATATTTATTCTGAGGTATCCTCCAGAATAGCGCCCGCGGTCTGCATCGCTTATATCCGTAAATTGTTTCCAGAGCAGACCTTCGTTGGTCAGGATCTTTAAAGAGTTAGCAATATAAGTTGTGTTAGCAGGAATGGTATCGTTGTAACGAACATTGGTCAGCGTAACGGTTGAGAAATTCCCTACAGCAATAGTGGCACGAATCTCCAATATATCGCCCACTTCGATTGTACCACCTGAAACACCTTTGGTGATGTTTACATAACTTTTTCCCGTTTGAATTCGTTGTGCCAGGCCATGAATTTGCATCAATGCAAATACAGCAATAAGCGCGTGACGCGCCAGGGGTTTAAAAGGTTTCATAAGTCGGGTGTTTCTACAGGATTAGATTCTGATCGAACAAAATTATATCATAGACCTTATGCGATCAATCGTATATCTACGAAAAGAATTATGAATTATGAATTATGAAAGTAAGATATGAATTATTTTGATTGATTATCAATTGTTTACGATATGTTTTCCACTTTCATGAAACAAAAAAAAGCAGCCAAAAACAGGCTGCTTTTTGAATTTTGGTACTCGGGTTTTGTATTTGTACACCATTAATTAATTCTCAAACAAACTCACCACTCACCACTCACTCATCACTCATAATTCATCGAACCATATTTTCCGGTTTCACCCATTCGTCGAACTCTTCCGGAGTCACATAGCCCAGTTTAACTGCCATTTCTTTTAAAGTGGTACCCTCCTTGTGAGCAGTCTGCGCAATCTCGGCTGCTTTATAATACCCGATTTTTGTATTCAGCGCTGTGACCAGCATCAGTGAATTGTTTACGTGTTTTTTTATGTTTGCCTCTATAGGTTCAATGCCAGTTGCACATCTTTCATTGAAGCTGTTACAACCATCGCCGATCAGTCTCGCACTATGCAAAAAGTTATAGATCATCATCGGTTTAAAAACATTCAACTCAAAATGGCCGGTAGCTCCACCGATATTTATTGCAACATCATTTCCTAAGATCTGTGCCGCGATCATCGTTAATGCTTCACATTGAGTTGGATTTACTTTACCCGGCATAATTGAAGAACCAGGCTCGTTATCGGGGATTGAAATTTCGCCAATACCGGCCCTGGGTCCGGAGCTCAGCATCCTGACATCATTGGCTATTTTCATAAGGCTCACAGCTACTGTTTTCAAAGCACCATGGGCTTCGACAATCGCATCATGTGCTGCGAGCGCCTCAAATTTATTCTCAGCAGTAACAAAAGGTAAACCTGTTAAAGAGGCGATATGTTTTGCAACATTTTTATCATAGCCGGGCGGGGTATTTATACCGGTTCCCACGGCAGTACCACCCAGGGCAAGTTCCGAAAGATGTGGCAGTGTATTTTTTATTGCTTTCAACCCATGATCTAACTGTGACACATAACCGCTGAATTCCTGTCCCAGTGTAAGTGGTGTTGCATCCATGAAATGCGTGCGGCCAATTTTTACAACTTTTTTAAATTGTTCACTTTTATTTTTTAGTGTGTCGCGAAGGCTTTCTATAGCAGGGATGGTCAATTCCATCAGGATCTTATAAGCCGCTATATGCATGGCGGTCGGAAAAGTATCATTGGAAGACTGTGATTTGTTGACATCATCATTAGGATGAAGGAATTTTTCCTTATCGCCCAGGTTTCCCCCGTTTATAACATGACCACGATAGGCAATTACTTCATTAACATTCATATTGCTTTGTGTTCCTGAGCCCGTTTGCCACACAACCAGGGGGAATGCATCGTCCAGTTTACCTTCCAGTATTTCATCGGCAACCTTGCCAATAAGATCAGATTTTTCTTTCGGCAAAACGCCGGCTTCAAAATTTGTAATAGCCGCCGCCTTTTTAAGATAGGCAAATGCCCTAATGATCTCTTTCGGCATCCGGTTGATGTCCTGCGCTATTTTGAAATTTTCAATGCTTCTTTGTGTTTGTGCACCATAGATTGCCTCTTTGGGAACCTTCACTTCCCCCATTGTATCTTTTTCAATCCTGAATTCCATGCTCTTAAATATTTATTAAAAATTGTTATATATTTCAGCCATTCCTGTATACAGGGTTCATTATAAACGGAATCGCAAGGTCGGAAAATTTTTATTGAAAGCTTTGTAGTATTTTTAAAGAAGTCAAACGCTTGCCATGCGATCATTTTTCTCGAAAAAACTGGTTTGGGTCATTACGCTATTAGTGGGCGTTGTATTGTTATTTACCCTCAGTTCCAGCCGAAAGGCAATTGACTTCAACACTGAAGTAAAGCCCATTTTCAACTCTAAATGCATCACCTGTCATGGAGGGGTTAAAAGAGAGTCCGGTTTCAGTGTCCTTTTCAGAACCGAAGCACTTGCAAATGCAGAATCCGGCAAACCTGCGATCATCCCGGGCGATCCTGAAAACAGTGAGATGATAAGACGACTCACGCTGAATGATCCCGAGGAAAGAATGCCGTTTAAACATGAACCACTTACCAAAGACCAGATTTCAACGCTTCGTCAATGGATCAAAGAAGGTGCTGTCTGGGGCAATCACTGGGCTTATGTTCCGGTGCAACAAATAGAAGTTCCTGAACTTGATGATCCCTGGATTCATAACGATATCGACCGCTTCATTTTAACCCGTTTAAAGAAGGAAGAAATTTCACCTGCGGCTGTTGCAGATGCACCGACCCTTTTACGCCGGGTTACCCTCGACATTGCAGGCTTGCCCATCGGTCCTGGTTTTTCAAAGGAGTTTATTGATAATCCAGGTGAGAAGCAATTCGAAAACCTGGTTGATTCTTTACTCGCCTCTCCGGCTTATGGAGAAAAGTGGACCTCGATGTGGCTTGACCTTGCGAGGTATGCAGATACCAAAGGTTATGAACGGGATAATAAAAGAGTAATCTGGCGTTACCGCGACTGGCTGATCAAAGCATTTAATAAAGATCTGCCATATAATACGTTCCTTATTGATCAGCTTGCAGGAGATATGTTGCCGGATGCAACCGATGAAGAATTGATAGCTACTGCATTTCACAGGAACACGATGACCAATGATGAAGGAGGAACTGATAATGCCGAGTTCCGGACTGCGGCTGTGCTTGACCGTGTGAATACCACCTGGGAAACTTTGATGGGAACCAGTTTTGCCTGTGTACAATGTCATAGCCATCCTTATGACCCTTTTACTCATGAAGAATACTATAAATTCCTGGCATTTTTCGACAATACCCGTGATGAAGATACTTACGAAGATTATCCACAGCTAAGGCATTTCAACGATTCGTTAAACAAAGAGCTGAATTTATTTACAGACTGGCTTAGCAAACAAACCTCCGCTACTGAAGTAAAAACGATTACGAAATTTTTGAAAAGCTGGGAGCCATCTATTCACTCATTAACGGCCGATCAACTCGTGAACAGTGAACTGAATGATACTAAATGGTTATTGTTCCGTGACAAAGGAACAGCCCGTTTTAAGTCAGTAAACCTGCAGGATAAAAATCAACTTATTTTCAGGTACCGTGCCGAACAAATAAAAGGTTCGATCCAGGTTCGGCTTGATCGCCCGGATGGACCCATGTTGATAAATATACCTTTGGATACAACAAGTGGCCGCTGGAAAATTACTGAATTTCAATTTCCGCCAGCCCTGGGCGTTCACGATCTCTATTTACGTTATCTAAATCCTACTATTGCCGGCACTGAAAAAGGCGGAGTCCAGTTCGATTGGTTGCATTTCGGTACTCAGTTGCCAGGCAAACAATCACCTGAATTTGCAAAGCAGGAAAAACGATTCTGGTCGCTGCTTTCAGTCAACACACCGCTTACTCCTGTAATGATGGAAAATCCAGCGGACATGCATCGGAACACTTATGTTTTCGAAAGAGGGAACTGGCTTGTAGCTGGCAAGCAGGTTAATCCTGGTGTGCCTGCCTCACTGAATCCCATGCCTCCCAATGCACCGGCAAACCGACTGGGTATGGCATTATGGCTGACGGATAAAAAAAATCCCTTAACAGCCAGGACCATGGTAAACCGTGTTTGGGAACAGCTGTTTGGAACCGGCCTTGTTGAAACATTGGAAGATCTTGGCACCCAGGGCGCTCAACCTGAGTACAAAGAGTTGCTTGATTGGTTATCTGGCCGTTTTATGAACGAACATAACTGGAGTGTAAAAAAATTATTGAAGGATATTGTTATGTCTTCGACTTACAGGCAGGATTCAAGGGTCAATAAACAGTTGCTTGAAAAAGATCCTTACAATAAATTTTTTGCAAGAGGTGCCAGGGTTCGTCTTACTGCCGAACAAATTCGTGACCAGTCGCTTGTGTTTAGTGGACTCCTGGATGCTACAATGTATGGTCCAAGCGTAATGCCCCATCAACCTGATGGCATCTGGCTTTCGCCATATGCCGGAAATGAAAAATGGGAGATGAGTTACGGATCTGCAAAATATCGCCGGGCTGTTTACACATACTGGAAACGAACAGCTCCGTATCCTGCGATGATAACCTTTGACGGTACCGCACGTGAGATTTGTACTTCAAGGCGCATCAAAACAAATACACCTTTGCAGGCTTTGGTAACACTTAACGACGAATCTTTTCTGGAAATGTCAAGGAATTTTGCTTTCCGTATGCAAAAGGAAGGTGGAACGACAACCGGGGAACAGATCAGCCACGGTTATCATCTTGCGTTAAACAAAAAGATCACACCTGCCGCGCTAACGGTGATGGTCAGGCTATATAATGAATCACTTGAAAATTTTCGTAAGGATGCAGACCGCACCTGTGAGATGGTGGGTATGATGGATCATCATAATAATCCCGAAACAGCTGCGCTTGTTGTTGTTGCAAATGCAATCCTGAATCTTGATGAGTTGATAACAAAGAATTAAACAGATAAAACTAGGAGAGCTGTGACTCAGAAAGAATTATATAATCAACGGCTTCTAAATGAAGCCAATGTAAAAACGCTTAGCTTTTGGACGAGAAGACATTTCCTCCGTGAAAGTGCTATGGGTCTGGGTGCTTTGGCGCTCGGCTCACTAGTTGGGGGTTGTGGCCCTGCTGACCAACCGGTGACGGCATTACAATTCGATCCGGCAAATCCACTGGCTGCGAAAACATCCCCGGGAATAGGCAAGGCAAAATCCGTGATTTATCTGCACATGGCGGGTGCTCCATCCCAATTGGAATTATTTGATTTCAAACCCGAACTGAATAAACTGGACGGTCTTGATTGTCCTCCTTCATTGCTGGAAGGAAAACGTTTTGCTTTTATAAGAGGAGTGCCAAAAATGCTGGGTCCCCAGGCTGTTTTTAAACAACGCGGTCAAAGTGGTGCCTGGGTTTCAGATAATCTACCGCATTTTGCAACCGTTGCAGATGAAGTAAGTTTTATCAAGGCAATGACAACCGACCAGTTTAATCATGCACCGGCACAATTGATGATGCACAGCGGAACCCCAAGGCTGGGAAGACCAAGCATGGGTTCCTGGGTTACCTACGGACTCGGAACTGAAAACCAGAATCTTCCCGGATTTGTAGTGCTTACTTCCGGTGGCAGTTTACCTGATGCAGGCAAAAGTGTTTGGGGCAGTGGGTTTCTTCCATCTGTATACCAGGGCGTTCAGTGTCGGTCAGAAGGCGATCCGGTTTTGTTTATAAAAGATCCCGCTGGAATGGACAGGGATATACGCCGGGCTTCTATTGATGCCATTAATGAAGTGAACCGGCAGCAATACGAGGAGTTTAAAGATCCCGAAATTCTTTCAAGGATAAGCCAGTATGAAATGGCTTATAAGATGCAGATGTCTGTGCCTGAGGTGATGGATATTAAAAGTGAGCCACAATACATTCATGATATGTATGGCACTAAACCAGGCAAAGCCTGTTTTGCAAATAATATCCTCCTTGCAAGGAAACTCGTTGAGAAGGGAGTAAGATTTGTCCAGTTGTTTGATTGGGGATGGGATAGTCATGGCACGGATAATTCAACTGCATTGGACGAAGGTTTTATCAACAAGTGCCGTGAAACAGATAAATCTATGACCGCATTATTACTGGATTTGAAACAACGCGGTCTGCTTGATGAAACACTGGTTGTTTGGGGCGGGGAATTTGGCCGTACACCTATGATGGAAAACCGTGGTGGTAAAACAAATCCTTTCAAGGGACGGGATCACCATGTTGAAGCATTCACCATGTGGATGGCGGGAGGAGGTATTAAACGCGGTGGCAGCTATGGTGAAACAGATGAGATTGGTTATGCACCGGTCAGCGGAAAAACGACTGCTTTTGATATCCAGGCAACAATACTCAACCAATTGGGATTTGATCACGAAACGTTTACTTATCATTTCCAGGGCAGGCCATTCAGGCTGACAGATGTTGCTGGCAATGTGATCAGTGATATAGTTGCTTAATCTTTCTCTTCTTAATCTATCATATCTGAATTTATGGTTGCTTAATTTTTTAATACTCAATAATACCATGTCAATTTCGAGGAGAGGATTTCTTGGCTTATCAGGAACGGCGTTGTTAGCTGCGATTGATAAGGCATCGGCCGCAAATGCTTTTATAAATCTTGAAAAAAATAGTATGGATCTAAAAATACTTGCTACAAACTGGGGCTTCAATGGAAGTCTCGATGAATATTGTTCAAAGGTTAAACAGGAAGGTTATGACGGAATTGAAATGTGGTGGCCGGGTGAAAAAAAAGGACAGGATGAATTATTTGCAGCACTGAAAAAACATAACCTTGCAATAGGATTTTTATGTGGCAGTGGGGAAGCAGATTATAACAAACATCTGCAGTTGTTTAAAGATGCGGTTACTGCTGCCGCTAAGCAACAGGTTCAACGTCCGTTGTATATAAACTGTCATTCAGGACGTGATCATTTTTCATTCGAACAAAACGGCGCTTTTATCGAACATACCATTGCGCTTTCAACTGAAACCGGTATTAACATCTGCCACGAAACACACAGGTCGAGGATCATGTTTGCAGCCCATGTCACCAAACAGTTTATACGCAAGTATCCCGGGCTTCATCTTACGCTGGATATTTCGCATTGGTGCAATGTGCATGAGTCGATGTTGCAGGATCAGCAGGAAGCTGTTGATCTCGCACTTCAGAGAGCCGAACATATTCATGCCCGCATTGGCCATCCGGAGGGACCGCAGGTAAATGATCCGCGTGCACCTGAATGGGAAAAGATAGTTACACAGCATTTGCAATGGTGGGATACCATTGTGAACCGCAAGAAAAAAGAAAATACCCCTGTAACTATACTTACTGAGTTTGGGCCACCGGATTATATGCCAACGGAGCCATATACCAGGAAACCGCTGGCTGATCAATGGGCAATAAATGTACACATGATGAAATTGCTTCGTAAACGTTATCAATCATAAACTCTGCAAAGCCTGATGTTGAATGTTCTTGAATTTATTGGCCGCTTTCATCCTTTACTTGTCCACTTACCAATCGGGATCCTATTAATAGCTATTGTGTTCAGGTTTATGGCCTGGAGAAATCCGAATATAATGCTTGAAAAGGCATTGAACGTCAGTGTCGCTATCGGAAGCATAGCTGCGGTTCTTTCGTGTGTCACCGGGTATTTGTTGTCTCAGTCTGCCGATTATGATGAAGACATCGTTTGGTGGCACCAATGGCTGGGAATAACGGTGGCAGCTATAAGTCTTGGCTGGTTGTATCAACTTAAGAAGCGGTCCGCTTCTAACTGGTCAACTTTAACCGGTGGCTTATTGTTGATACTATTGATGATAACCGGGCATCTCGGCGGCACCTTGACACATGGAGAAGACTATCTTTCTTTTGGTCCCGCCGCAGATACTGCTCAAACGGTGGTAAGAAAACCTATCGAAAATGTTCAACAGGCTGTAGCATATACCGAAATTGTAAAACCCATTCTTTCAACATCATGCTACAGTTGCCATAGCGATAGAAAACAGAAAGGTAAACTGAGGCTTGATTTGCCTGAGCATATTATGAAAGGAGGGAAGAATGGTGAAATTGTAGACACAGCTTCTTTGTCTGAAAGTGAAATCGTCAAAAGATTGTTATTGCCATTATCAGACAAAAAACACATGCCTCCAAAAGATAAAAAGCAATTAACAAAAGATGAGATCAGCTTACTGCATTGGTGGGTTGAATCAGGCGCTTCATTCGATCGAAAAGTGAAAGAGCTCACACAGGCCGGGAAGATTGTTCCTTTACTGGCTGCATTGGAAAAACCAGAGATTATCAAACAAATACCACCAGAGGTGCCGCCAATACCAGTATCTAAAGCGGAACCGTCTGCCCTTGATACACTGCGCAGGAGAGGTGTAGTTGTATTACCGGTGTCTTCAGAAAGTAATTATCTCAGCGCGAATTTTGTAAGTACAGATAAAGTGACTGATAACGATATGAAGTTACTGATACCAATAAGCAAACAGTTGGTTAGTCTGAAAGCAGGTGATACAAAAATAACTGACTCTGCCCTCAGCTACATTAGTAAGTGCACGAACCTCACAAGACTACATCTTCAACATACTGCTGTTACTGACAAAGGTTTGGCAATGCTAGCCTCGTTGAAAGATTTACAGGATATAAACCTCGTGGGAACCGCAGTAACGGCGCAGGGAATAATTAATCTGAAAAACCTTAAAGGCTTACGTAATATATACCTTTATGAAACCGGAGTGGTGCGGTCCGGCTGGCGCGAGCTACAAACTGCATTTCCTTCAGCCCGGCTTGATTCCGGGGGATACGTATTACCTATGTTGGTTGGAGACACTTCAATGATTAAGCCTAAGAAAAAATAAGTTGTGAGTGGTGAATGGTGAGTGAAGTTATTGAATGAGTTAAGGAGTTATGAATGGAACCTTTCATAACTCATAATTCATAATTCATATCTGTGTTCACCTTCCTTTAAATTCGGGTTTTCTTTTTGCAAGAAAAGCGCTTGCTCCTTCTTTCATGTCTTCGGTGGCAAAACTTTCACCAAAGCCAGTAAGCTCAACAATGTACCCGTCTTTGGTTTCATTGTGAACGGCATTGATAGCAGCGATTGCTTTTGCAATTGCAAGCGGAGCTTTTGTGTTGATGGTTTTAAGGATAGACAGGGTTGTATTGATTAATTCCTCCGGGGTAGATACATGATTAACCAGGCCATAAGTTAACGCAGTGTTTGCATCGATCATCGCTCCTGTCATTATAAGTTCCATTGCACGACCCTTACCGACTAATTGTGTCAGTCGCTGCGTGCCGCCATAACCAGGTACAAGGCCGAGGTTTACTTCGGGTTGTCCAAACTTAGCATTGTCTGATGCAATCCGAAAATGGCAACTCATGGCCAGTTCACAACCGCCTCCAAGTGCAAAACCATTGACGGCAGCCACAATGGGTTTTGGAGAGTTTTCAATTTTAAAAAAAACATCCTGTCCTTTTTTTGCCATGGCCATTCCCTCTTCTTTGCCGAGAC
The DNA here is from genome assembly GCF_035489435.1 of Flavitalea sp. Lineage (NCBI taxonomy): Bacteria > Pseudomonadati > Bacteroidota > Chitinophagia > Chitinophagales > Chitinophagaceae > Flavitalea > Flavitalea sp. Next base: position 81,038 of record NZ_DATHKG010000024.1, on the reverse strand, counting down.
CTTCAAACTCAGAAATGTCAGCACCGGCAACAAAAGCTTTATTACCGCTGCCCGTGATCATGACAGAACGGATCTCATGATTGTTATAAACCTCATCCATCACTTTGTCGAGATCATCCATCACAAATTGATTTATGGCATTTAACTTTTCCGGGCGGTCGATTGTGATTGTCAGGATGTTATCATTCAAAGAAGTTGTGATTGTGCTGTAGGTCATAAGTTATGAGTTATGAGTTATGAGTGATGAGTTATGAGTTTTCAGTGGTGAGTTGTGAGTTGTGAGTGGTGAGTTGAGTGGTGAGTGTGGTGATGATAAGTTGATGATCTAAAAGTTTCGATGTTCGTTTACCCAGGTCCGGATATAATCCGCGATTTCCTGGGTGCTGGTGCCGGGCGAAAATAATTTTCCTACACCCATTTCATTAAGCGTTCTCATATCCTCATCAGGAATGATGCCACCACCGGTCAATAAGACATCATCCATATTTTTTTCTTCCATCAATTTAATGATTTTCGGGAAGACAGTATTATGAGCGCCACTTAATATGCTAATACCAATGGCGTCCACATCTTCCTGCAATGCCGCATTTACAACCATTTCGGGGGTTTGCCTTAGCCCGGTATAAATCACTTCCATGCCAGCATCGCGTAAGGCAGTAGCAATGATCCTGGCACCACGATCATGGCCGTCTAACCCGACCTTTGCAACCAATACCCTGATTGGGCGTTTATTTAAATCTGGCATAATTGATTTGTCTGGTTAAGTAGTGACTTTTCTGGTTAAGTGAGTGACCTGTCTTGAGAATCAAAATAAGATGATGATTATATTGATGATGTGTATATTAATGAAAATACTTAATCAGTTCAATTGGAGTTCTATCAGTTCAATTGGTGTTCTAAGAAGAATCTGATTATCTATTTATAAAATCGTCAACACAGCTTTCATTCTTTCAGTCGTTTCTTCCTTACCTATCATAGCGGCTATATCGAATACGCCCGGACCAAACTTTCCACCAACCAGCATTATCCGCAATGGCAGCATCAACTCACCTGGTTTAATTCCCGCAGCTGTTGATAGTTCTTTGAAACGTTGTTCAATATTTATAGCGATCCATTCGCCTTCTGCTGCCAGGCTTTCAGAAAAAGCATTAAAAAAGTTAGCCTTTTCATCTGTCCATTTTGGTTTGATAGAGGCAGTGTCTATATCTTTTGGAGCCTGGAAAAAGAAACCAGCCTGTGTATAAAAATCGGTAATTAATATGCAGCGGTCCTTAACCATGGTAATCACCTGGTCAAGGTATTCATCATTCAAAGCGATAATGCCCTGTAGCATCAGCGACTCTTTAACAAGGGGTCGCAACCGGGCTGCTTCCATATGTTTTATCCACTCATGGTTAAACCATTTTGCTTTTTCAAAATCGAATTTTGCACCCGATTTATGTACCCGGTCCATCGTGAATTGTTTGATCAATTCCTCAATCGTGAAGATCTCTTTGCTGGTACCATCATTCCAGCCAAGCATTGCAAGCATATTTACAAAAGCTTCGGGTACAAAGCCTCTTTCCTTGAAACCCGTTGTAATTTCGCCGGTCTTTGGATCTTTCCAGTCCATGGCAAAAACGGGAAAACCAAGACGGTCGCCATCGCGTTTACTAAGCTTACCATTACCGTCTGGTTTTAATATCAAAGGCAGATGCGCCCATTCAGGCATCTTTTCCTCCCATCCGAGATATTTCCACAAAAGAATATGTACAGGCGCAGAAGATAACCACTCCTCTCCACGGAACGCGTGTGAAATTTCCATAGCATAATCATCCACTACCACTGCCAGGTGATAAGTAGGCATACCATCACCTTTCAGCAGAACCTTGTCATCAACCTGGTTGCTATTAAATGTTACTTCACCACGGATCATGTCTGTAAAACTGATTTCTTCGTTATCCGGCATCTTAATCCGAATCACATAGTTTGATTCCTTCAATAATAATTCGACTTTATCGGGAGGAAGTGAAATCGAATTGCTCATCCGATCACGAATGGCTGCGTTGTATTGTGGTGAGGGATTTTCTGGTGTTTTGAATGCTGTTCTCATCTCCTCCAGCTCAGCAGGCGTATCAAAAGCATAATAGGCATGTCCCTGTTCAACCAATTGTTCGGCATATTTCCGGTAATTGGCTTTTCTTTCGCTTTGGCGGTAAGGCCTGAAAGGGCCACCTTGTTCCGGGCCTTCATCGGGAGTAAGACCGCACCAATTCAGGCAATCCAGGATGTATTTTTCAGCATCTTCAACAAAACGTGATTGGTCTGTATCCTCGATCCTAAGGATAAAGTCACCGCCATGGTGACGGGCAAAAAGGTAATTGTATAATACGGTCCTTACACCACCAAGATGCAGGCCGCCGGTAGGACTTGGTGCAAACCGCACCCTCACTTTTTTACTCATAGGTGGCAAAGATAGTTGACAATAATTTAAGTATTTCGTCGTTCCGCTATCAATGGTTCGCATATCGCTGGTATTGATGTTTTTGTGTAGCCTTTACGAAGGCATGGCTCAACTCTCTTACAAAGAGCTGTTTGTGGATTACGACAGCGCGGTGGAGTATAAGAATCTGAAAGTGATCCCTGTCCGGAAAAGAGCCGGGGGCCCGCCAGGAAGACCAATGTTATCATTTGGAAAGGCGTTTCAGACAGGTAAAATATCAATTAGCGAAAGGGGAACAGCTTCTACCGAAAATGTACACTGGTTGCGTGTAAATAATAATACCGGGCAATCCGTTTTTGTTGCTTCAGGTGAAATGGTAACAGGCGGCAGGCAGGATAGGATGGTAACAAAAGACACCATTCTTCAATCGTTAAAAGTTGACCAGTATATTCCAGTCATGTGCGTAGAGGAGGGGAGATGGAGTGAGAAAGAAAAAAAGTTCAGTTATGCCTCATTTGCAAATCCCAAACTACGCAGGGTGCTGGATCAGTCAAAAAACCAATTGCTGGTCTGGAAGGAAATTTATGCGCAGCTTGACAGTAGTAATATAAATTCCCCAACTCTTGCTTATGCTGCAAAAAGAATTGATAAAAAACATATTTTGTTTTCGGATGAGTATCTGCGTTACTTTTCAAAAACATTAAATGACAGGGATACCGGCATTGTTGGTTTTGTATGTATGACTGGTGATAAGATCATTGGTTCTGACATTTATAGCGATCCTGCCTTATTTAAGGATCAGTTCGAAAACCTGCTTAGCGGGTATGTAGAACAGGCAATCAATTATGGTAGTCAAAGCCGTGTTACCGATGAAATAATAAAAAAATATCTTGACCAGTTTTTGAAAGATGAAGAATCACAGGAAATCTTCCTGCGGAAGTATGGTAAAATCTTCAAAAACAATGGCAGAGCTTTTCATATTACTTCATATTGATTAAAGCTTTTCATATTACTTCATAATGATTAAGATCAATCGTATCAAATCAGCCCTCCCATAAATAGTACTTTTTGCTGTAAGAAAATCCGATGCTGTTGAGAACGTTGTAATTTAGCATAGTGAATCAATCAACAGGATGGGCTATTATACAATAAAAACACCTTGGTTGCTCAAAAAGTTATATCCGGGTTGCACCTGGAATATAAGCACCAAAGAAAAAATTATTTATTTCACATTTGATGATGGACCTCATCCGGAAGCCACACCTTTTGTGCTGCAGGCTCTTGCCGCTTACAATGCCAAAGCAACTTTTTTTTGTATCGGAAAAAATGTAATCGAATACCCGGATATCTATAGGAGAATTATTTCAGAGGGACACCGGGTCGGTAACCATACATTCAATCATTTGAATGGCTGGAAGGTGAGCGATAAAGAATATTTTGGAAATATTTTATTGGCTTCTAATCATATTGACAGCAAAATCTTCAGGCCACCTTATGGAAAGATCTCAGCTTTTCAGATACGACATCTTAAAGATGAGCCATTAAAATATAAAATAATAATGTGGGATGTTTTGAGTGGTGACTTTGATACGAGGCTTACCGGTGAGCAGTGTAGTTTCAATGTAACCCGAAATGCAGGAAATGGCTCAATTGTTGTTTTTCACGACAGCGAAAAAGCTTTCCCGCGTCTCAAGATAGCATTGAATGAATGTCTCAGGTTTTTTAATGAAAAAGGATTTCGATTTGAATCCGTCCCTGGAAATGTCCCCCTGTTATGACAGGATGGTCCTAAAAAAATTTGGGCCTGGGTAGACACCCTGGCCCGTTTTTAATCCGTACCCTATGAAAACTAGTTTAAAGGTATAAACTTTTTCTATCAATCAAAAGTAATTTATTAAAGGCCAAGACCAGAGCGCATTTCAACAGAATTGACATCCTGTTTTTTTGCAGGCGCAGGAATTAATTGCAACCTTTTTTTGTCCTCTTCTTCACAAATACCACAAATACCGCGAATGCCACCAAATACATAATTCACATCATATGCATAATTATTGTGCCAACGGGCTTACAACTATGTTTTTGCATAAATCTAACTTGATGCTCTTCAGAATTTCTGAATTTTCGGTCCCGGGTCCTTTGCTGTCGTTGTAAACGTAGAAATGACCGTTAACAGTTGGAACAAAAGCCTAAAAGAATCATAATTTCCTGAAATTTGCGTCATGAGGGAGAATTATCTGGTTGATACACATAGTCATCTGTATTCTGAGGAATTCAGTGCAGATATTGCGGAAATCCTACGCAGGGCCGAAACCGAGGGGGTTAAAAAGATATTTCTGCCTGCAATCGACAGCAATAGTGCAAATTCAATGTTTCAACTTGAAAAAACCTATCCGGATCAGTGTTTTGCGATGATGGGTTTACACCCTTGTTATGTAAAGGAGAATTATCAGCAGGAACTGGATTTCGTCAGGAATTGGCTGGAAACCCGAAAATTTGCAGCTGTCGGCGAAATTGGCCTCGATTATTATTGGGACCGGAATTTTGATAAGGAGCAAATGGACGCGTTTTCTTACCAGGTAGACCTGGCGATGAAGCATGATCTGCCAATAGTTATCCATTCCAGGGATTCGATGCATGATACGATAGCGATGATAAAGTCTAAACAGAATGGAAAGCTTCGTGGTATATTTCATTGCTTTTCCGGAACCTACGAACAGGCGCTAGAGATCATTGAGCTTGGGTTTCTTTTAGGGATTGGCGGCGTGCTGACTTACAAAAAAAGTGGATTATCAGAAGTTGTCGAAAAATTACCGATGGATGCTCTTGTGCTTGAAACCGATGCACCATATCTGACACCAGTACCGTTCAGGGGCAAGCGAAATGAGAGCTCATATTTGAAGTATATAGTTTCCAGGCTGGCCGAAGTAAAGCGCCTGCCAGAGGAAGAGATTGCAAGGATCACTACAGCAAATGCGGAAAAGCTTTTTAATTGGTGAGTAATTGTTTTTTTGCTGAGTAGTTGTTTAATCGTTGAGTAGTTGTTTGATTGCTGAGTCGTTTTTTGATTGTTAGGTGATTGTTTGATTGCTGAATAGTTGTTGATTGCTTAGTCGTTTTTTGATTGTTGAATGGTTGTTTGATTGAAGATTAATTAGAGTTTGGAATGGTTATGAGTTATTAGTTGCAGTTGGATAAACTGAATAATTTGAATGGTAAATCTTTCTTCCGGTCCGGACGATGATATCGATGATCTCAGCGATATCCTTTTCCGTAGTTCTGAAATTTACGATACAGCTTCTCAGGCAATATTTTTCCCCGACAATTGCATTGGATAAAAATACTTCGCCGTTGTGTTGTAAGTCGTTCAGCAGGGTTTTATTCAGTTCGTTCAGTGTCTCCATAGTCATGTTTGGGTTTGTCGTTGAATTATCGGTTGAATTATCCGTTACATTATCCGTTACATTATCCCGATGTTGAAATTCCATAGGCACAAACTGCAGAGTTGTTATACTCAGGTTTTGTGTTACAGCTTCCAGCTCCGGATGTTTGTCGGCTAACGTATAAAGCAACTTTGATAACCTGATATCTTCTTCAATCATTGCTATATACCCTGAACTTCCTACCTGTTGCAAAGCCAGCCAGACTTTCAAAGCTCTGAAGCCACGGGAGTTTTGAAATCCATATTCATAAAAGTTATGGGTTACATCGTTATCATGGCTGTCGAAATTATAATAGACAGGATGTGAACTATATGTTTCCATCAGATGATTTGGATCTTTCACTAATGTACATCCGGCTTCGAGCGGGCTATACAACCATTTATGAGGATCAAGTGCAATTGAATCAGCTTCTTCAATTCCTTCGAACATTTGTTTTAAAGACGGTACAACAGCAGCACAGATGCCATAGGCACCGTCTATATGGAACCAAAGATTATACCTGCGGGAAATAATCGCAAGGCTTTTCATATCATCAACAACACCGGTACTAACATCACCGGCGGTGCCGATAATCATGATGGGTTTACCGCCTTCTTCGAGGTCATTTAGAATAGTTTGTTCAAGCAATTGTAAATCCATTCTTCCCAGTGCATCAGTTTTTATCCACTTCACAGATTTCTTGCCCAGGCCGAATAATACAGCTGCCTTATCGATCCAGGTATGGGTGGCAGTTGAACAATAAATAAATAATCTTCCGGCATCTGTAGATATGCCTTCTTCCTTTATTGTTTTTGGCGCTTTTGCTGTTATGCCCGCCATAAAACCAGTGAAGTTTGCCATGTTTCCGCCACTCACCATAATTCCCCCGTAGGAAGAAGGCAGGCCAATAAATTCAGCGAGCCAGCTTATGGTTTGCTTTTCAATTTCTGTTGCCATCGGCGATAATACCTGGGCGCCAACGTTCGCGTTCACTGCGGATGCCAGCAGATCAGCCAGTGCCCCGATTGGCGCTGGGGCAGAAGTGATATAGCCGTGGAATTTCGGATGGCCGTTGAATAAAGAATGATCAAATAACTTATCGGCTGCATCAAGGAGTAAAGTTTCAGCTGATTTTCCAGTGACAGGAAACTTTATGGATTGCAGCAATTTTTGTAGTTGCCGTGGTGATTCACCGGTGGTAACCGGTTTCTGTTGAATTGAATCAAGGAATAGGGAGATTTTATCAATCAGTTGATGGCCCGCTGATTTGAATTCCGCACCACTCATTGCTATTGCCGCTTTTCTTTTCTGTGACATGACATGAAGGTTTATGGTCGGTGAAAGGTTGATTTTTACTTGTATAAATGCAACCCGGAGTTTAGATAGAGTTCACAATTAAGCTACTGAATTTTCAGGATCCTGAATATCTGTAAAGTTCTAAAATCTGACTGAAAAGTCCAGCTGATTGTTTCGCCGATTAATCAAAGAATATCAGATTTAACTGGTACTACCCCAGGCATATCCCATTATTGGAGTCTATCCGAGCCTATTAGAGCCGGATTAAAGGCCGGTAGCTAATCCGAAAATTTATTCGGATACTATGGTGCGATCCGTTATTTTTGCCGCCCTTAGTTTAGGAGAGTTGTCCGAGTGGTTGAAGGAGCACGCCTGGAAAGTGTGTATACTCGAAAGGGTATCGAGGGTTCGAATCCCTCACTCTCCGCTGATACCACATGCAAATGGATGCAGAAGGATGCAAGTAGTTGGTTTGCAATACTTGCATTTTTAATTTGGATGCACCTAAGTTTTTGGTTTGGCGGCCGTGTGGTCGGCGGGAATAGCTATTATTAAATCTGACTGCTTTGAACGCGCTACTATGGACGTGCCGTCTCCCGAAATGTATGCATAAATTCGGACGGTGTTTTACCCGTTTTCTTTTTGAATAATTGGATAAAATAGGAAGTAGTGGTATAGCCCAATTCTTCGGCAATTTGAGAAATAGAAGATTTAGCAAAAGCAAGTCTTCTTTTTGCCTCAAGAAGCACCCTTTCTATTATAAGTTGCGAAGTTGTTTTATTTAAACATGTTTTACAAATTCTATTTAAGTGTTTTTCACTCATGTGCATCAACAATGCATAGTCCTTTGGATACTTATATTCCTCAAAATGTTTTTCTATAAGCTGATCAAGTTGCTTCAACCTATCTAAATAATTTAAATTTTTATTTTGTAGGATCTTATCAGGTAAATATATTCTCGACAATTCGATATATAAGACATTTAATAGCGAAGAAATCTTTTGAAATTTGAGTAACTCAGTGCGTTTATACTCGTCAACTATTTCTGAAAATATTTCATTTATTTTCTGGCGTGATTTATTCTTTAAAGGTATCAACGGATTATTTCTCAGGCTACAATAGAAAGGGTAGTTATCTGCTTTTTCATAAGTGAATTTCAAATCGAAAAATTCTTTAGCATGAAAAAAAATATAACCGTCTATATTCTTTGAAAGATTCCAATCATGTACTTCTCCCGGAGCTATCATAAAAACATGCCCTGGCTTAATCTCGTAGTTATTAAATTCAACTTGATGTGTTCCATTTCCTTTCGTAAAGATCATACCTACATAAAAATCATGTCTATGCGGTGCCAAAATAATATGCTGATGTTGTTTTAGATGAGCCTTGAAGGTATTCGCATAAAAATTACTCTCCTCACCCAGATACCTGAATTTTTCGATATCATATACAGGAAGTTGTTTGTTAACCACAACTTAAAGTTACAAAATGTCTGTATTGTGATATAAAATACGTAGGTCTGGTTAACATAAAGATTCGCACGTTCCTATTTTTGTGCATCAAATGATGAAAAGAAGTCAGGATAATAGTAAAGACAAAAAGAGCCCAGTGAACCCGGATAATGTAATTCTGCTAAATGAATTGCGTAAAAGTGAGGCTAATCATCGATTGATATTTCAAAAATCAGCACTTCCACAATTAATCTGCACGCAAAAAGCCTTACATATTACTAAGGTTAATGAAGCAGCATTGGATTTGTATGGATATGATGAAAATGAATTTTTGCAGCTGGATATACGTCAGTTACGCTTACCATCAGATAGAGCCGCTTTAGATGGCAGAGTAAAGGAAGCATTACAATTGGAGAAGCCACCAAAGTATATAGTTACACATCTCAGGAAAAATGGTCAGCAGCTTGTCATCGAAGTAAGCGCTGCTAAAATGGACTATGATGATGTGCCTTCTTTTCTCATATCTCTTAATGACTATACCCATAGAGCGCACCTGGAGCGTGAGATTGAAGATCTTAGGTTTATGGCACAAAAGAACATTATGAAGGCAACCCTTGATGGACAGGAAAAGCAACGTGAACAGGTTGGCAAGGAACTGCACGATAATATAAATCAGGTACTGGCTACGGTGCGGCTATTATTGAGTTTGCTGCGAACTGAAGATGCAGCTAAGGCGGATATTATTTCAAAAAGCAAGGAATCGGTAAATTACTGCATAGAAGAGATCAGGCGCCTGTCGCATTCACTAACACCTCCGTCATTAAAGGAGACCAGTTTAAGGGAATCAATTGAAGGGATGATCAGAAAGATTCCCTTTGTAAAAGGGGAACAAGTGAAACTGGACATATCAATTCTGGATGAAGGCATACTGAGCGAAGGACTTAAAGTCACTATATACCGGATTATTCAGGAACAATTGAACAATATTCTTAAGTATGCTTCCGCTTCTATTATCCGAGTTCAGCTGACACAAAATCAGTATAATCTGACATTGCTGATTGAAGATAACGGACAGGGATTTGACGTAAACGCGAAAAGAAACGGTATTGGACTGGCTAACATCATGAGTCGGGCAGAGCTTTATAATGGTCAGTCAGTAATCGAATCTTCACCCGGAGCCGGCTGTACAGTATTAGTGATTTTTGCAATTTCCTAAGTCGCTCAAACTGTGGCTAATAACAGAACGACTAATTATTATAACTATGAAAGCTTCTTTCAAAATCACATACGGAATATCGGTTGTGTCTTACCGTTAGTCTAATTCGTTGCTTTTTATAAACAACTTTCCAGAATTTCCAATCCTTCTTCTGCTATTGCTAGCTTCATTGTAAGTGGCGGAAAAAGAGTGAGTGTCTTTTCCTGTGCAGTGAATAATACACCTTTTTTTAGGGCTTTTTGCTGAATGCGATCGGCATAATTCGAATCGCTAACTTCTATACCGATAGCCAGTCCTAATATGCGGAGAGAAGCGCCCTTCTTAAATTTCATTTGACTGAGCCTGTCGGTAAAATGCTGGCTTAGGGCAGTAACGTTGCGAAATATTTTTTCCTTGTTTTTTATCCAATAACGAATGGTGGCAGTTGCAGCTTCTACCGCTAAAGTGCAGATTAACTGTGCCAGTGCTGATTTTTGAAATATCAACCGATAATTTGCCTCACTTTGGCGCTGTTCGTTGAGGTGATCGCCGGTAGCAGGGTTCACTGTGCAATTTTGATCTTTACCTTTATCCTGATTTTTCTTTCGCATATTTCTTAGGAGCAAAAATAGAAATGTGCAAGTATTTTTCTTAGCCAGTATTACGCATTTTATGTCACCATTCAGACATTTTATAAAATTAGGTTGTGGTGAACAAATAACTTCCTTTGTATGAAACTTGGAGACATAACTATGGTCATAAATTAACTAACGATCAAACTAAATTTTTAAGAGAAAATGGCTGGACTATCCTTTGATTACGTAAAAATAAAAATGAGTATTGAGCGTTGGGCTGATAGTGTAATACGCACTGGAATATGGGAAGGCAAAGATTTGCATATAGATGAAATTGACAGCCTGGATACGATCAAACGAAATGAGTGGATAGACGCGTCGATAACTGTTCTGAATGCTTCTTACCAATTGAATATAATTGATTCGTTAATTCTTTTTCTGCATTTAGATCTTGAGGATTCTGTTCTGCCACAGTCATTAGAAAGTGTCTCCTTGAGCTGGCTAAAAGAAAACGTTCATCAATTTACACCACCAAGTATTCATTTTGCATCTTCAAAATATTATAAAGACTTTTATGAAAAAGAATTAAAAAATTGTGTCCCTGATTCGAGTATTTTAGAATTTTTGAATGGTGCACAGGACATCAATTTCTTTTTTAGAACTTATTTTGATAAGGACGAGCAAGTGTATGCGCGCGAGATATACATTTTTATCAATATAATGCGATCGCTTTCCATAGAATCTCACAATCCAAAATCCTCGCTTTAATTCGGAATAAACATAGAGAATAAAACATTTTTGATTGTTTATGGACTAGTATTTCGTTCCTAAATTAACATATCAAATAATTTCCCTTTCGTCCATTTTGTATTTCCAGCGGAATATTATCGGATCTTTGTTGATCTCAGCTATCCCTTGATATATTCTATAACAATTGAACGAAATAGAGCGAAAATGCAAAGAGGAAAATCTGAGCGAAGATCAGATCAAATAGCGAAGACAGCGGGAGTCTGTGCCGATACTCTCTGCATTACATAGGTGGATGGTAGAGCAATGCGCCTGTTTGTATGTATCTATCCCAACTCGCTTCAAGTACCCCTGTAGTTTTCAGTTCCTTAACTGATGCGATTGACTGAAAGGTCCAAAGCTTATATTTTTTTCCATCTTTCAAGTTACCGTGTATACGCTTGAGTTGCCACCCGTGAAGTATTCTAAATTTAGCAAACCAATTCTTGAATATCTAAGATAATTTTGAGTTAAGGTATTGCAAAAAGGGCTTTCAACCTTAGATTGCCTGGCTGGCTTTCTGCAGGTTATGTTATTGTCATGAACATGGCCATTAATATGATATTTCCTGGATTCTGCGGCTAATGATCACTAAATTTATAAGAATAAATTATTCATGTGCATATACTCATACTTGGTGGTGGCGGGTTTTTAGGTAAAAGACTAGCAAAAGAACTCGCACAAAATGGCGGCCTTGCCCGGAACGAAATACTTCGCTTAACACTAGTGGATCTTGTATTTACTGAAGACAGGCTACACGATTCAAGACTTGAATACATCGAGGCAGATTTCAGTGATGAAGTCACCATTACAAATATTCTAAGGCACCGGCCCGATATCATATTTCACCTTGCAGCCATTGTTAGTGGGGAGGCAGAAAAAAAATTTCAGTTGGGAATGAAGATAAATTTCTATGCTTCGTTGCAGGTTTTAGAATTATGCAGGAAGCTTGAGATTCAACCCAGGATTGTTTTTGCCAGTTCTTGCGCAGTATTTGGGGGCGATGTTTCCGGGATAATAACTGACGAAACGGCGCCTAAGCCACGCAGCTCCTATGGTACGCAGAAAGCTATGGTAGAACTGCTGATGAATGATTATAGCCGAAGAGGTTTTGTAGATGCGCGATGCCTTAGGTTGCCCACTATTGCTATCCGGCCCGGAAAACCAAATGCTGCAACCTCATCCTTTGTAAGCTCTATCATCCGTGAACCCTTACGAGGGGAAAAAGCTTCTTACCCGGTACCGCCGGACACACCGTGTTGGATTCTATCTCCAAAACAAGTCATCCAAAACTTTATTCATGCAGCCAATATTGACGAAAAATTGCTCGGGGAAGACAGAGTAATCAATCTTCCTGGCCTGACTGTTTCAGTTAGGGAAATGATAAAGAGTCTGGAGCAAATTACTGGTCCTGAGGTAACCAAACTAATATCTTATGAACCGGATGCATTTCTGCAGAGTATAGTACTTACATGGCCACCATATTTTGAAACGCAAAGAGCAAAAGAACTTGGATTTGTCAGCGATTCTTCTGTGGCTGAAATTATACGATCATACATAACAGATGAAGGTATAGAGAATACAAAAATCAGCATTGTAAAATGAATCAACTCAATAAAGTCGCAATAGTAACCGGGGCAGGTTCGGGCATTGGAAGAGCAGTGGCAACAGCACTCTTTAGGGATGGATGGTCGGTCGTTCTTGCTGGCCGGCGGGAGAGCCAACTTATCGAAACGGCTAATTTATGTGATTTGAAGCGGACGCTCGTTGTCCCTACCGATATTAACATCCAGGAAAGTGTGCAACATCTGTTCAGGCAAACAATGAAAACCTTCGGCCGGCTGGATTTACTTTTCAACAATGCGGGCATAAATACTAAGGCAAGACTATTTGACGAGTTAACTTTGGAGGAATGGCAAAGTGTAATTAATACTAATTTGACCGGAGCCTTTCTATGTGCGCAGGAGGCATTCAAGATTATGAAACATCAGGACCCCAAAGGTGGACGAATCATAAACAACGGTTCCATTTCTGCTCATGTACCTCGCCCCAATTCTGCTCCCTATACGGCGAGCAAACATGCTGTAACAGGTTTAACAAGATCTATCTCGCTGGATGGCCGGGCATTTAATATTTCCTGCGGGCAAATAGATATCGGAAATGCAAGTAGTGAAATGACTAAAAAAATTGAAGAAGGCGTACTCCAGGCTGATGGTTCTCAAAAAATAGAACCGACTATGAAGGTGGAGGATGTTGGCCGCGCTGTAGCCTATATGGCCAGTCTGCCACCCGATACCAATATTCCATTTCTGACAATTATGGCAAATCAAATGCCTTATATGGGAAGAGGTTAAAATGAAATGATTGATCCTTTTATATATCCTGCTAATATTTTGCTGGTGAAGATCTGAAATAGCTGATTATTTTTCTTTTTTTATCATACGCCAGGCAGGCGTTGCTTCTTCAAACTGGTTATCGGTTAACACCCGCTTATCAGTACCGTCAACTGAATCGCCGAATAGAATAAAACGGTTTTTTCCTTCGAGGTCCATTGCCCTGATCTGGTTGTGATGAATACCTGCCGTTTTATCATTGCAGATCAGGTTGGTACCGGAAGGAGAATAACATGGGAAGACGCCTGACCTGACAAGCTGAAATTGTTTATCGCGGCTGTATAATTTGTAATAAGGTGGACGATCACGATTCAGCTACCGGTGAAATATCATCTTTTTCCCATCCCCTGACCAGTTGGGACTTTCAAAATCGCCATGAGCTCCTTTTGTTCCATCGGTAAAAAGAATTTGTCCTCCACCTACCCAGGTCAGGTAAGCAATGCGGTTGTCTTGTAGCCAATGCGGATAGATCTTTTCGCCACTGTCTTTTGTTATATACGTTTTTTCATTGCCAGCAAGGTCAATGACGGATAACTGCGTAGTGGCATCGGTTTTCATTACCGTATTCATGTTCCGTACCTGCTGCAATGCTGCTTCATAAACAACAAGTTTTTTTCCATCGGGCGACCAGGCGGGACATCCTGCATAGGTATTCATAAAGGTTCTCCTCTTCAATGCCGAACCATCAACACCGATCGTATATACTTCGGTTGAATGCCAGAGCGTAAAAACAGGTCTTGGTTTTTTAGAATCCCTGTCAGTAGAAAAGGCAATTGATTTTCCATCGGGCGACCAGGAGGGTCTGAAATCTCCTGCAGGATGATGGGTGAGATTCATTGTTTTTCTTGTTGTCAGGTCCATGATAAATATATCTGCTTGTTTTTCTCTGGAAGAAACAAATGCAATCTTTTTTCCGTTAGCGGTATAATGTGAAAACACCAAGATAAGGCCGGCAATTTGCAGTTATCATTGGTCATTGCTTCGTAGCGTTCCAGGAACCATAGTAAGTGCCACCAAAATCACTAGTTATAGTATTCCCTTTCAAAGCGTTCTTCAGAGGCACAATGTAAGCGCTGCTGCTATTCGTAGCCGGCGCAAAGTTTCCAATTTTTACTCCCGCACCAAAAATTGTGTAAGGCACCTCGAGAGGCAGCCCGGCATCGTATCTTAATTTGCTTCCTGGAAGAAACGTGATGGAAATGTCGGCGGTCCCAGATATAAATTTCCCCTTCCATTGCGTATTTTCAAATACACCCGGTACGGGAATAACAGATGATATAATGTTGGCAATTTGACGCGGATTTGCCCCGGTATTCGTAAAATTATTCCAGGTGTTTTTTGATACGTCGGCAGATACAATTTGACCGTTGGTATATTGGATCGTGATTTTTCCTCCCTGCACTGACCAGACTCCGGAAAGACTCAACCCATTTTCGTACCATGTAACTGTATTGTTTTTCTCCAGGACAATGGAGAAAGGCTGCATATTTTGAAATACACCGGAAGTATATTGAAACTCTCCTGCCCATACAGTGCCTTTCAGATCTTCTGTCGGATTTTCCAGAACTTCATTTGAAGTGCCATTTTTTTTGCAGGCCAAAAATGTTGTTGCAGCGATTAATAAAAGGCTGATTGATTTTAGATGTTTCATGGTCTAAGTTTAAAGTTATTAGTTCTTTTAGGGGAGTTTTTGCAGTTTTCGTTGAGTAGTTAATAATGTTCGTAGTTAAGGAGTAAGATTGAAAACAATAGAATAAAAAATGGGGTGATTTGTTTCATGTTAACTTGTTGCTTTTATTGTCACAACAAACCTAACCTTGTTTCCCAAAAGTTCTAACATGCAATCGCTAAACGACCTTTTAAATAGATGAATGTATAAAGGGGGATGCCTATCCGGATGTTTAGACTATAAATTACATGCAAAACCGGTAACTTGTAAGGGACTTAAATTGCAACGTTAGTGAATCGGAAAAAAGGCAACTATAGCTGTATTATTGTAGATGACGACGAATTAGATCGACTGACCATTTTATCCTATACGCGTAAGTATTCATTTTTACAAATTGATGGAGTTTTTGGATCGGCCAAAGAAGCACTTTCCTTCAGCCAAAATTCAACGCCTGATATTCTGCTTCTCAAGTTAAAGTTTCATGAAATTATTTACCTGGAGGCGCTAAAAGATTATACGGGTATTGTTACAAGAAAAAAGAAATACTGTGTGCTGGCTCCACTTGGCAACCTGTTAAAAGAAAAAAGTTTTAGAACCTTTATCCGGATCCATCGAAGCTATGCTGTGCAGAAGCACTTCATTGATAAAATAACGAGTAATGAAGTATTGGTGGACAATATGCCTTTACCCATTGGCAGAAGTTATAAAGAGGCATTAGACAAACTACGCACCACCTAAAAATAGATCCATGAAATATATTCTATTTCTATTTTCCACATTGCTCTTTGATACTGTATCTGCTCAGAAGAAAGGTCAGCAATTGATAGACTCATTGCTAATCGAACTCCCGCATCTGAAGGAAGATTCCAATAAGGCTAAGGTTTTAAACCGTATTGCACAAACCTACGAAAGGATTAACCCGCTAAAATGTTTGCCCTATGCCCAGGCTGGTTTGCAGCTAGCAGAAAAATTACGCTGGAAAAGAGGTATTGCAATCTTCCATAACAATATTGGCCTATATATTACTGATACGGGAAACACTGCTCTCGGAAGGGTTCATTTTGAAAAAAGCTATGCCGTGAACAGGGAAATGGGCTCAAAATTTCAGCAGGTAAACAACTTGATTAATATAGGTAGAAGTTATCTTTTGGAGTCTGATTTTTCAAATGCAACTCCAATCTATTTTGAGGCCCTGGCCATTGCGAAAGAAATGAAAAATTACGATCAGATTGCTCTTATCGGCAGTAATTTGATGAGCGTTTATTTTAAACAACAAAATTATTCTAAAGCAACTGAATACGCAGAGATGTCATTAGAAGCCGGCAAGCGGACGGAAAATTCCCGCCATATAAGTTTGGCGTTCCAACAGTTAGGTGTTATCCGGCATATGCAAAAAGATACCGCTGGTGCTAAGATCTACCTCGGGAAGGCTTTAAAGCTTTGTGAAGAAAGAAATGACCAAATGGGCATGGCGGATGCACTTCTTAATCTGGCGGTCCTATATTCTGATCATAAAAAAGCCATAGAAATAATGCTGCGTGTTAATGCGATAATGGAGGAGATTAATCCGAATTCAGAAGTATCGATAGTAAATAAGGGAAATTTAGGTAATGCATATAATCAATTGGCAAAAGAAAGCAGATCGCCCGAAAAAGAAATGTTCATGAAAAAGGCAGGGGAGTATCTGTCACGTGCAAAAGACCTGGCAGAACAAAATGCCAATCTTGAACAACAGGCGCATATGTATTTTATGCTGTCGGATCTGAACGAACATAAAAATAACTATAAAGCCGCATTTGAGGATTATAAAAAGGGTCAGAACATCAACGATTCGTTGTTCTCGCAGGAGAAGAAAAATAACATTGCCCAGCTGGAAGGCAAATACAATATCGCTCTAAAGGATAAGGAAATCGCCATCGACAAGTTGCTATTAATTAATCAGCGACGGACACAGGCTGCATTGATTGCCGGGTTATTATTAGCTGGAGTTATTGGAGGCTTAATATACTGGCAAAGCCGTAACCGGAAAAAAACAAACACGACATTAATGGTGCTGAACAATCAATTAGATGAAGCCAATAAAGTGAAAGCTAAATTTTTCGGAATTCTGAGTCATGATCTCAGAGGTCCTGTTGCAAACCTTATTCATTTTCTAGATCTTCAAAAAAACAGTCCCGATTTATTAACTGCGGAACAGCAGAATTTTCATCAACGAAGAATAGGTCAGTCGGCGGAAGATTTATTAAACACAATGGAATCTATGCTTCTATGGAGTAAGGAGCAAATGGAGAATTTCAGACCACAGATAACAAAGGTAAGCGTTTCTGATTTATTTGACTATCTGCAAAAATTCTTCCCGCAGGATGGAGCGGTAAAAATCAGCTTTTTTCAAACTCCGGGTTTGACAGTTTCTGCCGATGAAAATTACCTACGGGTCATCATGCAAAATCTTACCTCGAACGCCATGAAAGCAATTAACAATAAACCGAACGGTGTCATTGAATGGCGTGCAAAAAAAGAGGGCGACAAAACAATATTGGCTATAACTGACAATGGACCCGGTATCAATGAGGAACAGATGAAAGCATTGTATAATGGAGATGATATTGCCGTGAATACAAGAACCGGATTTGGTTTTCATCTTATACAAGATCTTGCAAAAGCAATCCAATACAAAATATTGGTTCAGTCACAACCAGGAATGGGTACGACATTTATTTTATCAGCATGATGGAAGAACTTCAAAGATTACATTCAGGAGATCTCGATGAATTTAAATTATATTGCTACTGTCGCTACTTCTGAGGGCGTTTTCCCAAACTCTTTTTTAAATACAAAGGAAAAATGCGATAAATCTTCAAAGCCTAATTCCAGATATATATCGCCCGGTTTTTGATTTTGCTTGCTGATTTGAAAATAAGCTTCGTCAAGCCGTTTCTTTTTGAGCCAGTTCCCCGGTGTTGTTCCAAAGGTCTTCTGAAAATCACGTTTGAATGACGACCGGCTTCTTCCGGTAAGAAAGGCAAACCGTTCCAGGCTGATATTAAACCGGAAATTCCGGTTCATATATTCCTCCAAATCGATTTTATCGGGAATGCCAAAATTGAAAAAGATGTTAGCGAAATCCGGCTCCGATTTTAACAAAATCAGCAAGAGCTCTTCACGTTTGGTGTCTGCAAAGGTTTCGTCCAACTCCAAATCGCCGGTATAATAAGGTTCGAGCGATCGGATATAGCTTTTAAACAATTTGTTTTCTTTCACAATCAGAAATGAATCGCCATAATCTGACTCTTTTACGTCGCAAGGATGACGTTCCAAAAACTGCTTTAAAAATGGTTCATCCAGTGTGATGATGATCTTTTCAAACTGCTCATTCTCCTTGAACTTCGTATAACGAATTAAATGGTTTTTCCGGGCGATGAAATAATCACCCGATTGCATAGAATAGCGTTTGTTTCCGTCATAAGCCTTCATTGATCCTTTCAGCAGGAACATAAAGAAATGTTCAGGTATGAACTGCTCCGGCGAAATCTCCGGGCCTAAATGACAGTAATGTATATTGTTAACTTTCAAATTTCTGATGCTAAAATTATCTTTAAAATTTACTCATTTTACCCGACTGTCTACGCTTGCCAATACCGCTTCTTCCTTGCTTTTCGGATGCCAACTTAAAATTTCTCTTGCTTTCTTGTTGGACATTTCAATGTAAAACTCCTTCGCGGTAGGCTTCAATCCGGCAATCTTGCCAGCTTTTTCGGGACGTTCTTTTTTGATGAGTTGGGCAATATCATAAAAGCTCATCACGCCTTCCGACGTTGCTAAAAAGCGTTGACCATTAGCTTCGGGATGCAACATTGCCTTGATATGGATGTCCGCCACATCACGTACATCTACTACACCAAAGGTGAATGCAGGGCTTTCTGTAACAGTGCCTCCGATGAGTGCTTTTATTACACCATCAAATGAGGCGGGGACAATATCTCCTATAATCGGACCAAAAATTCCCACAGGGTTAACAACAGTCAATTCCAAATCCCCACCATGATTTTTCAAGAAATCCCAGGCCGCTTTTTCTGCAACGGTTTTCGATTTGATATATGGTTGAAGAGGCCCGTTTTCATCTGTCCAGTCTTCTTCTGTGAAAATATGGCCTTTAGGCTTGATACCGTAGCCAATTGCCGCAAACGAAGAGGTTAGTACTACTCGTTTTACCCCGGCTTTTTGGGCGGCTTTTAAAACTCTCAGGGAACCGTCACGGGCAGGTATAATGAGTTCGTTCTCGTCTTCAGGCTCTACTAAAGGAAAGGGTGAAGCTATGTGCAGTACATAATTGCAACCTTTTACGGCTTCGTTCCAGCCTGCGTCTGCTGTTAAATCAGCTTCAAAGAAAGAGAGGTTTTGTAAATCCGTTAATCCGCCGTCTTTTAGCGCATTAACGATACTGTCCTTTTTGGATAAAGAACGAAGCGTGGTTTTAACTGTGTATCCTTGTTGCAACAATTGTAGAATTGTGTGGATACCAACAAATCCGGTTCCTCCGGTTACTAATACTGTTTGATTGTTCATTATTTTATTCTTTTGATTTCTGCTGCAAAGTTCGGTATAAGTTTGGGAGGTGGCTTTGCTGTGGAGTTCAATTTTGTTTTGTTGTGAGGTTCAATTTATTTCGGTACAAAATTCTTTTGTGGTGCTGGATTTATAGAAACAACATCAATTACAGCTTTCCAGTTCAGTAGTGCAAGAAAATTACTTTCAAGCCCCTACAAACCGGAATGATGCTAATGGAGAAAGTTCAACCTTTATGTAACATCTGGATACATTTTCCTTCCTGGTATTCAAAAAATTCAATTCCTTTGGAAAGATCTTTATGGGTGGGGTCTAAAGTATCTTTAGCTTCGGCTATGTGATGCAGGAAAACGCCAGCAATATTTTGTGTTTTTCCTAGTCTAATTGCATAAAGACTGAGTAGCGTTGCTCAGCAGGCCTCTAATTCGATAACGGGCATACCTGGGGCGTTACTGCTATATATAGTTACTGCTTTATATAGTTTCGAAGGATTCCGGAATGCCTGTGCTGTCCGCCTTCGCCCGCCGAAGCTTTAGCCTAGGCAGGTTTTTTCATGGGCTTCGGCGAACGATGTCCGGCTTCGCCCGCTGAAGCTTTAGCGTAGGTGGGCTTTTTCATGGGCTCCGGCTTCTCCATGCATATCGGTTTACTTTGTCTGCACGATCCTCCTGCTTTCGCTGAAGTTGCCATTACTGATCCTGATGGTATAGACGCCGGAAGACAATGCTTTAGGCATGGCTATCTCAGTAGTATAATTGCTGCTTCCGGTTACAGGTGTTAAAGTAACTTTTGTCTGAGGCCGGCCCTGCATATCGAACAGTTCTACCAGCATCGGCCCGGTACCCTTGTATTGGGTTAAGCTCAGCTGTAAAGAACCGTTTGCAGGCATCGGGTTGGGGGAGACGGACCAGCTGAAAGCCATCGCTCCGCCACAGACATCCTTAACAGTAAGGATTTTCGAGTAGGTAAACCTTGCATCCTGGTCAACCATTTTCAGCCGCACGTGCAACGGCAGCAGAGAGTAGTTCAGCAGGTAGCTGTAGTGTTGTGCGATGGCGCTGTTGGTTGCGTTCACCTGGCCAACCGGTTTAAAGTTGAGGCCATCGGCAGACGTTTCTATTTCGAAATGCGATACACCTTGCTCCTGTGCGGTGGTCCATTGCAGGAGTCCGGATTTGCAGTCTGCACCCGAATTGAGCGAGATCGACAGCAGTTGCAGGGGCAGGGTCAGGAGAGCTTGATTCATTAAAACGATGCCGCCGGCTCCTACGGCCCAACCGTAACCGATATCATTGATGGCTTGCGTGGTACCAGTCGGTTCTACCACCCAGGTGGTGCCACCATTGGTGGTTTTAAACACGGTGCCATTCGCGCCGCTTGCCCAGCCGGTATTGACATCCTTAAAATAAACGCTGCTTAAGTTAACTGTTGTTCCGCTGATTGGTGTG
The DNA here is from genome assembly GCF_035489435.1 of Flavitalea sp. NCBI lineage: Bacteria > Pseudomonadati > Bacteroidota > Chitinophagia > Chitinophagales > Chitinophagaceae > Flavitalea > Flavitalea sp. Next base: position 59,818 of record NZ_DATHKG010000024.1, on the reverse strand, counting down.
GTCCAGTTTGTGCCGCCATCGGCACTATCGGATACGCGGTGGGAGCCTCCGGTATTATTCAAAAAACCACTAACGGAGGAAGCACCTGGACCAATCAGTCCACCGGAGGAACAACGCAGGACTTTATCGACGTTTATTTTACCGATGCCCTTATCGGCTGGGCCGTAGGAGCAGCAGGTGTCATCCGCAAAACCAGGCCTGTGGAGGCTATAGTGTAGGAGTATGCACTTAGACCTCCACGATGACTATATTTAAAATAAAAAAATGAGTTTTTATCGGCACATATTAGGAGGGTGGCTACCAGCCTTCCATTGAGAAAATTCGGTTAAACTCCAAACTTTTAACAGGCATTTTTAAATTTTTCCGGGGAAAGACGCTGCCGGAATAGGTTTAGTGTTTGAAAGAACCGGTGTTTATTAAATCCTGATCCTCATCTGATATATTATACCCCTTTCTCGGTATTCCGAAGTCTCCTGAATTATCCCACAATTATGTATTATCTGCAGCAGTTTCTTTTGTCTGCAACATGTATAATAGTGCGCAGGCCACGGCGATCGTTACTTTTCGGAAAAGGTGGATGCCTCATTCAGGTTGTTCCATATATTAATGGCCTCTGTTCTGTTTTGTGCATTCAATTTGTGATAGATATTTTTGACGTGTTTTTTCGCTGTTTCCGTAGTGATAAGAAGCCTAATGGCAATCTCCTTATACATTTTTCCCAGTGCCAGCAGTTGCAGTACTTCTTTCTCCCGCACTGTTAGTGCGGGGTGCTTGCTGAGCTCGGTTTTTTTTTGAAAAGACTCTATCAGTTTGCTGGCAATGCTCATACTCATTGGAGCACCTCCCTGCTGTAACTCACGGAGCGCCTTAATGATCAATTCAGGACCGTCGCTTTTTAAGAGGTACCCGGAAGCACCTGCCCTGAAAGCCTCGAGCACCATTTCGTCATTTTCATGCCAGGTTAACACCAGCAGTTTCACGCCCGGACATTTTTGTTTAAGCCTGCGAATACATTCAATCCCGCCCATCCCTGGCAATTGCAGCTCTACAAAAATAACATCGGGTAATACCTGAAGCACTCCATTGATCGCACTTTTGGCATCGCTCCATACGCCCCCCACTACATAGTCGGGTGATAATGTAAAAAACTGCTCAAGTCCTGATCGGTACTTAACCTCGTTTTCAACAATTCCAATAACGAGCATTTAAATAATGATTTAACATAGGTAAAGGTTAGTGTGAATACATAAAGTATCAATAAACCTGCTTGAGGTTATTTGACTTTTAATACAGGTGATGGGGTGACCCTAAAAGATAAGAAACGCCGGTAATGAATAAGAAACGTTGGTAGTAAAAAAGAGTTGAAGAGGCATTGGATTCGGATTTCAATCAGGAATATCACTTCAATCCTGAAGAAGTTAAAATTAAGAAAAAAATGTAAGGTTTTGATAGAAAAAGATGTTGACGATTCGAAGAATGTTTAATTCTAATCCATTTTTAATCTGATCCTTTTGAGCTCGTGAGAATTAACGACTTCGTATGGAGATAAATTAAAGATTAATAAAAATGTGGACAAAAGAAGTTCGAAAATCGCACAAACGCTTATCTGTACTAGATTGTAGAGAACCATGAATACGTATATGGTTAATACGTTTATGCTTTGCCGTTATGTCTGCCATATTGTGGGCCGGCCCCCGATGCAAGAGAAAGAATATAGAGAAAGAAATTACTATTATCGCTTAAGGATAAAAATAATTTTTTTAATGCACTAACCGATTAAAGCAATGGCATTAGCTCTTCCTGAAATATCAAAGTTGATCTCTGAAAAATAATGGGACTGAAATATGGCAATATTTCGGGCGTAAGCCGTCTCTTGATAATATTCACATTATAAGTATGATCCCTTTCAAAATTGAATGCCGGGTATTAATTACTTGTATTTACCGATACGAATCATCGAGATACAATAGTAATTATTTTAGGGAAAATCAAAAAGATTGAATGGGGAAACCTTGAAAGTGTTCAAACTTTGAAATAGCATATAATAATTGTTCATTGGGATTTAGGACCCAACATTAATTGAATATTTTGAACACTTCATTAAAGCAATATTCAGGATAATATTTAGAAATTAAAGATTTATTCACAGGGGATGATATAAAAAATACTGTACTTTCATTTTCTTTTTTAGAAAAATACTCGCTGGAATACAAATTCATTTCTGTTCGTCCCCTTTGCAAGCTCATTCCCCCCAGACATCTGCCTGATGAAAAGATTGACTCACGATTTAATCTTTTTCCATGGACGAAAACCCATTGCTGGCGAAGCTGGCAAAACTTTGCGGCGATATTACGCTGACCAATAATTCAAACAGTGACGAAATTCTCCGACTGCAGCAAATCTTAGCTACTGCTATTATCAACGATCCATCTTTGCCAGTAAGCAGTTCCCAGGTTGGAGAATTCCAGGTCGGAGAAACCCGGATTGGAGCAATCAATTTTGGAGAATCATTTAGTATTTCAACGCAGCAGTTGCCTGCTACAGAGCTGCAGCAATTGAGCAGTGTACTGCAGAGGGTCAAAGAAACACCACAGGCAATTGATACGACCATCCGGGTTTTTCGACGGGAATTGCCTTTTATCAGCAGTCAACAAAAAGGCAGTGTGCCCGATTGGGGTAGAGGTGGAGAAATAATCGAAACCCTTGGGCCTTTCTTAAACAACGAGGGCGCCGTGTCTGGTTTGATATTTTCCGCATCATCCCTGTAGTACAGGTATGGATGCAGGGAGGACTAAGGCCATTTATGTTACTTCCTTTGCAAGTGCGAAGCATTCCGGTAATTACTGGCCCACGCGAATACAAAATTCCAAAAGGCAGCGTGTGGATCAGTGCTGACTTATTTACTGATTCATCACCGGATAATCTTTATTGCGGATTAACCATTGCCGAAGGTGAAATAAATCTCAGTGGTGTATTAAATGTTACTACCGATAATAAATTAATCGTACTCGTAGGAATGACGGCGTCTGTTCTGTTAAATCTCGAACAGAAAGTTATAACTGAAACCTCACCGGATAACAATGGCATAGATATAACAGAAGCAGTTATAGAACTGCCTAAAACCCTGAAGTTCTCAATCAGCCATACAGGGCGTACCATTGAAGCAGCTGCTGCAGCATGGAATTTATATGGCCAACCTATTGCTTTCACTTATGATGCATCAAAGCCGCCGCAATGGAACCCTGAACTTAACCGCGTAACAATCTCTTATAAAACTGATGCAACAGAATTTGAAATAAGGCAATGCAAGAGCCCTGTCTGTGCAATCAGTGGCAAAGCCCGGATCGCAGACGCAGCCTGGGCTATATCAGCAGCTGCTATTGATATAGCCGCACCGGTACAGGCTGATGGAACCGGTGCAATGGCCATCGGTTTGTTACAGGGATTAGATATAAGTTGGGCAGGCTTGAAAGACGCAGCCCTCGAGGAAAAAAGTAGTGTACAGGTGCGCGTAAGTTCAATTCAAATACTGATGGCATACAATATGGCATCACCGGCTGGAAGAATAAAGACGTGGAAAAAATGCTGCTTGACCTCGGCTTACCGAATGACAGTAATCTGAGTGTATTGGCTGTTGAAATGTTGCCGACCTATGAAAAATTCTGGAGCAGGAGCCCATTGACAGGCAACGAAAACCCAACCTTTAGCCGCGTAATTCCTGGACTTGGTTTATTGAATTTAAAACAAGGGATGAGTATTCAGTATTTTAGAAATGCGGTTGGAGAGGTAGACAGGGGAGCCACAGAAAGACAACAAAAACTGGAAACCCAACGTCAGTTGCGTATGGAAGAGGGGTTTATCAACCAGGCTGAAGGGGAAGAATCGGTCCGGCCGTTGACAGCAGAGCTAGGTAGCCAACGCATCTTAAGAACCAGTACGCTTGTGCCGGTGCCTGAAATTTGTTGTAGCGAGTGAAGTGTTACTTTTGTACCGCACCCATACAATAAAAAGAAATTTTATGCAAGCATTTGATACTGTTTCCCAGGCGCTCACTGAGTTAAAAAAGCAAGGCTATACGGAAGATTTCAATCTCATGGAGGAATGTTTAGAATGTCGCGATGGACAATACCGGGTAACTCCTGAAGAGTTTGTCGTCGATGATTTTTATCGCTTTGAAGGTGAATCAGATCCCGCAGATGAATCTATTGTTTATGCTATTTCCGCTCCTAAATATGGTTTGAAAGGTGTGCTTGTTGCGGCTTTCGGAATTTATAGCGAATCAGCAACAGACCAGATAATGGAAAAACTGAGAATAAAACGGTAAGGAGCAGATCAATCTCTAAGAGGAACGGATCAATCTCTAAGATTGCTATCCAGTTCTTTTATGGCAATATTTCGATACCGGTGTGTTGCACCCGGAGCCCATAGGGTGAGGCCATTCCATTCGCCGGCAGCCGGCGAAAACAAAGTAGTCCAATGTGATTGTAGTCCGATCATACCCTGTGTTGCACCTGCGATAAAATCATTTTTCGGTTGCTTGACATCCCACATCTGTACTCCATTTATCCAAAGTGTTATATGAGGTACCTCTCCCACCATTCTTATCCTATACGAATTCCAGTTATTCTTTTTCCATATTTCAGCACGGCCCTTACATGTTGCTGCCTTGCTGATCTGTAATCTTTCGCCCAATAAATTGCCCGTGGTATTAGCTGTTTCATCCAGTTCAACCTGGTAAGCAATGCCACTTTCTGATGAACGAATAAATATTCCTCCATTTGTTAAGGAATCAATCCTGGCTTCAAGATAAACTTCGAAATTTTTATACTTTTTGTCCGTTAATAAAACGCCTCCCTGTCCATATGGCTTTTGCCTTACTACCATTATTCCATTTTCCACCCGAAAATCAGGAGTGGTGCCCTGGTGTGTTGTTCTACTTATATGCCATCCTTTTAAATCTCTGCCATTGAAAATAGATTTAAAACCCACCGGTATCTGTGCCTGGGACGTTCGCGCAGCAAGAGCGCAAAATGCGACAGCAAAGATTTTTAGTATTGGTATTAGAGCATTTTGTTTTGTCATTTTTAATATCAAATGATGAAGGTAGTTTAGTTCGCTTCCATTACCAGTCGAAAACCAATATCAAATCCATTGCCCGGCCCTGCAGCATGAGTCATATAAGTGGCATTTTTTACATCGCCTGTAAATGAAGATCCTTTTAGCACATGTTCTTTACCTGATTTCGGAGATACACGATCTGCAAATATTTTTTCATTGTAAAAGTCCTGCACCCATTCCCATACATTACCAAGCATATCATATAATCCCCAGGCATTGGGTTTTTTTGTTCCGATTATGGCGGTCATTGTTCCACCCAGCACTGCGCTGACCTGTATTTCTTTCCATGATATATCATCCAATGCTCCTGCCCTGGCCGCATATTCCCATTCAAATTCTGTTGGCAATCGATATTTATGCTTTTTATCCAGTGCATTCAGTTTTTTTATGAAGGCCTGTGTATCGTTCCAGGTAACATTATCTACAGGATGTTTTGCTGTGCTGTCATTTTGAAAAACGGAGGGATTGTTGCCCATAACTTTTTGCCATTGTCCCTGGGTTATTTCATAGCTGCCGATATAATAACCATTATCAATCATTACAGTAAAACCAGGCATCGCATCTTTGCCGGCCATTTCTTCTGATGTCCTGTTCAGTTGTTCAGGAAGAGGGTTGCCTTTAAAATCTTTTTTGCCAACAGTTGGTTGAAATTTACCAACAATCATTTTTCCAGGTTTGATCAACACGAATTTCATTCCAATATCATTTGTGTAAGCAGGCTCCTGTGAAAATAAATTGCAGGTGATGAGACTACAGGTCATAAACAGAAATAAAAGTGACACCATTCTTTTCATTATCACTAAAATGTTTTTCATTATCACCAATCGTATTAGAAGTATATTAGAAAACGTTTTTTAACTGAATGATCTTCGACAGAACGATATTTGACGGAACGTTCTACCGCGTAACGGTATTTGATTTTACTTTTTCAATGAATACTTCCCATCAGCGCTTCTTATCCCAGTTTGTATTTTCGGCGCGGCCCAGTTTAAAAATTTCCAGCATCTGCAAAGTGGCCCCGGCTTCCAAAGGTGGCAATAATTTTTTTGGCGTAGTTGCACGAACGGTTTTCACTTCTTCCTCTGTAACAATTGAAGACTTGTTGCCAAGCTCGCTGCTATTGCGAATATAACTTAGTACAGAAGCGATCCATTTGTCGTCATTACCTGCCATGGAAGGCATTGTATTTGGATAAGTCTTACCATCGATTGGTCCCTGCAACCCTAAGAGTAACAACTGTATATTCATGATCTTATCCCCCCGTACCCTTGGTGACCCTGCAAGTGGCGGCGCAGGCATATCTTTCCCACCAATAGTGATGCCTTTGCCATCGGCCCCATGACAACTCGCGCAAAGCTGTTTAAAAATCTTTTCTCCATTCAATACCAGCTCTCTGTCCCCGCGGCTAAGATTTTTTGTTCTTTTTGCTTCTTCATTTTTTGTTTTTTCTGCCTGCACAAAAGTTGCAAATGAAAACTGCATCATCTCGTTGTTTTTATTTGCCGCCAGCAACTTATCCATAATGCTTCTGGCTTTTTGGGAGTTATGTCCACGCAGTGATAAAGACAATTGGATCCGCACATCAGCACTGGGATCATCTTTCAGTTTGTCAAGCTCTTCGAGTATTGCCGGATCATTTTGGTTTATATACAGCTCACTTATCCATACAGCAGTTTTCCTTACCTGTGCCGAAGTATCACCAAAGGCTTTTATTAGAGTTGGCTTGTCAATAGCTTCCAATCCTTCAAGCGTCCATAAAGCATGTATCCTTGCAAGTTCACCGGGTTTATGTTGAAGGCCCGCTTGTTTCCCGGTTGCTATTTCTTTGAGAGCAGGTACAACGGAGAGATCGTTATGGAATATAATCAACTGTTGCGCATTGTCGCGCCACCAACCATTTGGATGGCCGAGATAGCTTACCAATTGGCTTACCGGTTCGTTCAACATCTTTGGACGAACTTTGTCAGGTACATAATCATCATGCACCACACGGTAAATACGGCCCATTCCTTTGTTCTTGAATAATTCTTTTTCGGCAATCATTTTACCGAGATAAGAATCAGGTTTTGTCCATTCACTTTCTTGTATGATACCATGATACATATCAACAATATAAAAACAGCCATCAGGACCCGTATAGGTATTTAAGGGTCTGAAATTCATGTCTGCGGAAGCAAGCCAGTCTTTCTGCTTGTAAGCATCTTCAATATAAATCTTACCATCCCTGTTTATCACCTTACCCCTCTTGATGATCCTGCCAACAGGTTCGGGAATAAAATAATCACCCTGCATATCAGCCGGCATCCGGTCTCCGCGAAATATGGATTGGCCACAACCAGAAGTAAATTCTTTTAAAGTATTGTCCTCAGGCCGAAGTGCTGATCTTCCGCCCTGGGCGTCTACGGTTCCGATGATGGGCCAGGGTTTTGTAAATTCCCTGGTATACTGGTCCGCAAAGTTTAGTGCGCCATAGGCAGGCATCTGTTGTATTTGTACTGCGGGCAGTCCCGGACCCGCTTCAGAATAAAACAGACGTCCGAAGTTATCACTGGTAAGTCCCCACTGGCCAATCATGTTGTCAACCATGGTATCGGCTATAAGCATACCATCTTTATATTTATAGCGGAAATTGTCACGTGAAGGATAGATCCAGTTATCAAGGTTCCAGTAGAAACCACCGTTCTGGTGCTCAAGGTTCCTCGAGTCAATCACGTCATTCTTGAAAACGATTTTTTTTTCGTCTGCTTTACCATCATCGTTGGTATCTCTATAACTCCAGATATGCTGTATGTTGGTTACTGTAACCAGTAATTGATCACCGACTGCAAGTATGGTGCGCGGCAATACCAGGCTATCAATGAACACTGTTGATTTATCCATCTTACCATCCCCATCCATATCCTCCAGCAGTTTGATCCTGCTTGTCGGTTCAAATTCACCCGTCGCATTTGCATCCTTCATATAAGTGTTCATTTCGGCAACATACATTCTGCCATTTCCATCCCAGCATAATGCGACTGGTTCCTGCACCATAGGTTCACTCGCAACTAGCTCCATATGAAATCCTGGTGGCAGTTGGGTTTTCCTGATGCTTTCTTCGGGTGATAATGGTTTAACCGGCGGGTTTGTATCAACTACTTTTCTTTCAGAAAATTGTGATGCAGGCTTATCGGTGTTATCGCCTGCACAACTGTACAGAAGTGTAACAAATGTTGCAGATGCTATCAAGATGTTTCTTAGTGGAAAGGCTGTAAAGTTCATATTGACGGAAGCGTTGGATTCGTTATGGCAAAATCAATAAACTCACAATATCGACGCTGATTATTATACAGGATACGGCTTATTAACCAGTAGGTCTGTGTTTAATTAAATATACAAAATTTGCAGGGGAGATTGCTGGTTCACAATACCTGTGGTGTTTCAGAATAAAAGTGGCGTGGCGATTCAGTGTACATTATTTACTATAATAGCATATTTTCCGGATTTCAACCTGATTTGAAATTTTTTATTTTCCAACAAGGTTGAGTCTACATCCTTCTTATTTTTAACAATTTTGCCATCAACACTAATTACAGATTCTTTTTCAGCAGGCACAAAAACGGTAGCCCTGGAATTGGCCGGTATATTCACGATCAGTTCAAATTGCTTTTCAGTGTTTTTCCATTCGCTTGTGATAAGACCGTATGGTGAGTTAAAACATCCTTTCACATAACTGAGATCTCCTACTACTTCCGGCTTTATAATGATGTCTTTATATGCAACCGAACTATCAGACTGGCTGATTCCGGCAAGCCCATAATAGAACCATTCCATGATATGACCAAGCATCAGGTGATTATTGGAGACTTCTTCCAGCGCCGGCCATGATTCTGTTAATGCGGTAGCTCCTTTTCTTAATTGAAAACCGTAACCGGGCACATCGTCACGGGCATTCATATCGTACAATAACTGTGAAGCACCTGCTTCATGCAATGCTTCAACCAGGAAGTGATATCCAACATCACCGGCGGTTAACTTTTTGCCGGTTATGTTTATAGAATCCACCATATTTTTAAATACCGCTGATTTATATTCTTCCTGAACCAGGCCTACAGATATCGGCATTGCCATCGCTGTCTGGCTACCCGTAGAATATATTTTTGTTTCCTGGTTGAAAATTTTTTTGTTGAAAGCGATTTTGATTGCATTGGCTTTCTGGTTAAGCCGTTTTACTTCCTCACTGTTGCCGATTAATGCTGCCATTTTAGCCAGTAGAGAAACATCATAGAAATAAATTGCAGTAGCTGTTAATTCCTTTGGTGTCAGTTGAGCTTCACCGGGAGATTTTGGCCCATAATCGAACCAGTCGCCGAGTCCATGTGAAAGTATATGATTGTCGGATTTGTTTTCCAGGTAAGCGATATATTTTTTCATCATTGGATATGCCTCACTGATAATATTAGTGTCGCCATACCACTTGTAGATCTGCCAGGGCAAAATTACTGATGCGCTGCCCCATTCAGGAGAATCCCTGAATCCACCTTCAAAGGGTACAAACTCCGGAGCAATATCAGGTACAAGCCCATCTGTAGTTTGTGCATCAATCATATTATATACAAGATTTTTGTACAGATGATAGATATCAAGATTGTAGTGAATTGATTTACCCATGAGATAATCCTGTTCGAGCCAACTGAGCTTTTCCCGGTGAGGACAATCTGTAACCACTGATTGAACATTGGATTGAATTGCCCATCTGATCAGCGTGTCGATCCGGTTAAATAACAGGTTCGATGATTGAAAGTTCCCTGATTCCGGGGCGGAACTGCTGTTGTGCAGTTCTTTCAGACTAATGAGGCGTGCAACTTCACCGCGATCAATAGACATAGTATCTGGCACTGCACCTTCAACCTGCACATACCTGAAACCATAATAAGTAAAAGCCGGTCTCCAGGTTTCAAGACCATCACCTTTTAATGTATAGATGAAGTAATAAGGCGCGCCTGACGCTTTTTGATTCGGTCTCAGATCTTTATCAAGCAGCTCGGCAGGTGTAAGTTTAATGGTCTGTCCTTTTTTACCTTTAACTTTCAGTTCAATGATTCCTGAAGCATTCTGACCGAAATCATAAACAAAAACATCTTTGACTGGTTGCAGGATTCTTTTTACTTCAAAACTGTCTTTGATAATAACCGGGTAAATAAACTCAGCTTCAAGTATACCTTTGGGAGCTTTTACTGTTAATGCGCTTTTCCAATCTGTATCATTGAATCCTTCCCGGTGCCAGCCGGGCTGTTCGAGCCTCGCATCATAATCTTCGCCACCAAAAATGCTGCTATATGTAATGGGAGAGGGGGAGGTTTTCCAGCTGGAATCTGAAACAACGACCAGCTTTGTTCCATCTGTATATTCGATGTTGAGTTTACAAATCAATTTGGGAAAACCAAATGCCGAGATAATTTTGAAATATCTTTCACGGTTGATATAGTAAAAGCCATTGCCAACAATAACACCGATGGCATTGTTTCCATTTTTTATTTGCCTTGTAATATCGTAGACGTTGTACTGAACCCGTTTATCATAGTAGGTCCAGGCAGGGGCTAAAAAGCTGTTGCCAACTTTTTCCCCATTGATCATAAACTTATATTGGCCAAGTCCTGTAATATATGCGGTAGCTTTTTTTATCTTTTTTGATATGCTGAATTCTTTCCTGAACAAGGGTACAACCGCTCTTTTCATCGCCTTGTTACCAAGTTTTTTTGCATCCGGTGCATGAACCCCGGGAATCACCAGCATTGAATCCGGTAGTTCTTCATACCCGATCCATTGAGCCTGGCTCCAGTCATTTTTGTCAAATAAAGTAGTGGTAAAACTATCTATATAGCTTTTATAAACTTTGCCATGATTGTCCCAGGCCTTTACCGACCAGTAATAAGTTTTGGCTGATAGTAGATTTTTCCCGCCATATGGAAAATTGATTGATTGATCAGTGTTTATCTTACCGCTGTTCCAGACATTAGCTGTGCCTTTTTTCAGCGACAAGTATGTATCACTGAGCATCAACCGGAATGCCGATTGCGAAAAACCATTTTCAGATGTTTTGAACTGCCAGCTAAACCGCGGAGGTTTGTTATCAATATTCCCGGGGCTTTTTCCGTTATTGCAAAGAAGATTAACTATACTGGCAGGCTGACAAAAAACAGGACTGGCATAAAAGGCAAAAGTCATGACAAGCATTAATCTGGACATCTTAAAAGCTTAAGTATACTGAACAATGTACAGATAAACTTATTTAAATTATCCAGTTAACTTATTTAAAAGTCCGGGAATTGAAACTTTTGGAAATATGAGGTTACAATCGTAGTCATTGAAATATTCTTTAACTGAAAACTGGACACTGATACAAAGCTGAATCAAAGCCGGATCAAACCTGTTTCAAACTTGATTCAAACCTGGTCAGTACCAGTTATTAATCAGTCCTTCGCAAACTTTATAATCATCTCGGTGACCTGGAAGCTGCTACGCGCGGGTACCTTATCACCCTGCACAATTATTCGGAAAGGACCTTTATCGATGGGAAGATCGGCGCCATTCGATTTGTCAGCCAGGATAACCAATTTGTCATTAAATCCTTTATCCAGTTCAGCCAGTGAAAAAACTACTTCATAGCCGTCTGAACATTTTATCAGCAGATACTTAGCCAGGTTCTCGCCCCGGAGTTGTTTACCCATAGTGACCCCGGCAAGCTCCAGTATATGTTGAACTGCCACGCCACTATAAGGAACATCTTTGCCATCACGATCTTTGAATATCGCAGTTGTTCGTGCCATTTTTGACAGATCCTCTTTTGTTAGCAGTAATTGCTTTGTTACCTCGCCAGATACTTTTACTGCTGTTTTGGTTGTTGCAACCTGCGCGTAAAATGTTAAAGGCAGAGTAACTAAAAAAGTGAAGAAGCAATGAAAAATGAATTTGCGCATATAGAGGAGTTTAAACATTTTCTTTTATAATTTATGAATCTATCTTATTTACAGGTTCTGATATTGATTTGGCTGCATTTGAATATCGGTTCAAAGGGTCTGTTCAATTATTTAAAAGGATCCGAGAATGAAGGGTCAGAGATAAAGGCAGAATCGGTTAACGCGTTCAAAAATGAAATGAGATCTTCTTTTTCTTTTTTAGTGAGTGCAAGCGACTGCCCCCCGGGAATATTTGAATTATTTTTAAGGAAAGGACTTAATGTGGGAGATTGTTTAATATGTTCATTATAATGATCAAGAACTTCTTCAAGCGTTTTGAAGCGGCCGTCATGCATATAGGGTTGGGTAAGTGCTATGTTTCTTAACGTTACAACCCTGAACCTGCTCTCATCAGCCGGCTGGCCTGTGATCGTTTGTCTATCCTCGTCTGCAGTACCAGGTTCCAAACCATTATTCTGAAAAAGTTCGCTATAGGTTTTTGTACCACCGTGACAATTGCCGCAACCTGCACCCCTGATATATTTTGAAGGATCCGGATTAGTATAAAACAGATGCATCCCATTCTCCTCCGAAGCAGATAGTTTATGGTTGCCCCCCAGGTATTTATCGTAAGGGGCATTTGAAGAGATCAGTGTCCGTTCAAACTGTGACAAGGCATAGGTGATTCTTAATCCTGTTATTTCGCGGGAGCCAAATGCCTTCTCGAAATAAGTTGCATAATCGCCCTTGTCTGAAAGTTTCAATGCGGATACTTCCAGAGACTGACCCATTTCATGTTCACCCGTTAACGGGGTCTCCGCCTGTTTTTCCAGCCCTTTCACCCTTCCATCCCAAAAAAATTGCCTCACCCATAAGAGGTTGCTAAGTGACATGGTATTCCGGGGCTGTTGTTTTCCATCAACACCTTCACTAAAAACTTTTCCATCTGTGAAAGCAAATTTCTGTTGGTGACAAGTAGCACATGATATCCTGTTAGTGGAAGAGAGCAGCGGATCATAGAATAACATTCTTCCCAGTTTGACTCCTTCCTCTGTTGTTGGGTTATCAGCCGGTATCGTAATCCGGTTACCAAAATACGCCGGATAATTAATAGTTAAAGGTGTTGGCTCTTTATACCTATATAAGCTGCCCGCAGTGAGGAAAACTGCCACAATTACCAGGAATAATATGGTAAAGATCCGGCTCATCTGTAATTATAAACGGTATAAAAGATTAACGAAATAGTTGCTGCCAGGCTCAACATAACCTTCTACCAAAGAATAATTTTTATCCGCTATATTGTTTATCCCTGCTTCAACCGAAAACCATTTCCAGACATGCACTGATGCGCTTCCATTCAAAAGGAAGAACGAGCCAGCAACCGCACCATAAGTAGTGGAATACCGTTTTGAGTTGTATTCGGAATTAAATTGTATGGAAACTTTGCCCGGTAATTCGTAATGAACAAAGCCAAATACCTTATTTTTTGGTACATCAGTAAAATGAATTGATTCATCAACCATGTTACGCCTTTCAATAAATGTATAGTTAACACCCGCGCTTAATGTTTTGAGGAACTGGTAAGAAACTGTGGCTTCGACCCCACTGAATTTAGCTTCTCCAACATTTTGCAATTGGCTTTGCCATACATTTCTCACAGGATCCAATTCGACATTAGAAACCATGCTGATCGTATTTTGTATCCTGCTATAAAACAGTGCCGCTTCGAAATTTAACCTGGGAATGATATAACCTTTGTAACCCAGCTCATAGTTCATTGAATACTCAGCTTCCAGGTCTGGATTAGGAACTGCTGTCCCCAGTCGATAAGAATAACGATCCTTCGAAGTCGCAAATCTTGTTTTACGCGCTACGGAAAGATTTATAACATTCATGCCTTTGAAACTGTATTCAATACTTCCCTGTATATTGAACGCGTCGTTTGTGTTTGAAGGATAATCTGTAACCTTTTTTGTTGTAGTGTTATAGTTTTGAGCTTTGAGGCTCGCCCTTTGATTATAACTTATTCCTGTCCGAATAATCAGATGTTGAACTGGTGCGAGCTCATTCTCAATGCCAGCTGTAATGGTTCTGTCAGACATTGTTCTAACTGGTTCGCCCTCGTTGTTTTCGCGATGTACATCGTTTTTGTATTGTAAAGTACCTTTTATATTATCAATTGTTGAGATAGTCTTTCCATATTCAAGGATAGCCCCAAAGCTATAATCATTGTAAAAACTTTTGAATGCATAAGGCCGCGAAATTTTCGAATAGGTTGCGTCATCATATGAGTTCAATTGATTTTTAAACCGGTCATAATAGAATCTCGTTTTAATATATTGTGTGGTGTCTATTACAGTATTTGAAATGAAATAGAGACTTTGTTTGTCCCAATACGGCCATTGCCAGAATCGGGGATTCTTGAATTGGCTGTTAAGCGTATCCTGCCCTGAATAAACGGGAGTGCCTTTTTTCCCATGCTGGTAAATGTAACTAAGCGCGTATTCGGATCTGCTATTCGGGGTATAAGCCACTTTCAGATTGTATTTATCATCAGTATTCCATGAGTTATTGCGCCAGCCTCCTTCTTCAGTTTTAGAAGGCTGAAAATTATCGGATAAAGGAAAAGAATCCCGCTTTAACCTGGAGGCACCTGCCTGGAGGTAAAACTTACCCAGGTTGCTTCCTATGTTGATGTTTGAGCGATAACCGCCAGATAACCATCCTGTGGCGCCATTAAATTCGAATTTACGCACTGGCTTTCTGCTGATGAGATTAATGGCTCCGCCCAACGCGTTAGGGCCGTACAAAACAGAGGTATAACCTTTTGACACATTGATTTCGGCAATATCAAATGTAGTAAATCTTGCCAGGTCAACATAGCCATCATATGGTACATAAACAGGTATGCCATCTATCAGCAGTGGCACCTGCCTCAGGTCAAAACCTCTCAGGTAAATCATAGCTTCATTACGTGGCCCAACCGATGATAAGGTAATACCAGGCAACATATTCAATGCTTTTGAAACATCCGGTTTACTAAAGACTTCCATTTGATGGGCACTGACAAAAGATGAGGCAGGATGGCGCTTTTTCCCCGTTACCACAACCTCTCCCAATCTAAAAGCGTTTGTCGCCATTGAATCTTCTGAATATTGCATAGTGCTATCCTGGCCTGTCACGATTGTTACCAACAAACAACAAAAACAAAATAAAAAAAGTTTCATACCTGGTTTGTATTAAGTTAAAGTCGTTAGCTATTTAAGAATATAACGATATCCACGTAATAAATTTCGTTTTTATTTTAGACAAACTTTCGTGTCAGGACAAAATCTTTAAATAATAAATTATATCAGAGATTGGATCAAAGATTCAGATTTTTTGATTCTGTTTCTAAAAAACGAAGAAATTTGGCCCGAAGCTTAACATAGAATGCGATCATTTTCTTCGCTTCAGGTGTGATGACCGAGCCGCCACCATTGTTCCCACCTGTATGGGGAATGACCATGGGTGAAATCGAATTGTCATTGATTGTGCTTACCAATTCACTGGCCTTTTTGTAAGACATTCCCATTTGTAATGCTGCCTGCCGGATCGATCCTGTTTCGTCTATCAGGGTTAATAATTCTACCGGACCGGGGCCAAAGTACCGGCTCCCATTGCATTCGATCCACAAACTTCCATTTATTGAATATTGGTTGTTTTTTTTAAAAATCCTTTGTGTTTGTGTTGATGTCATGGCAATACATTTTCAATGGCAAGGTACCAATTATTGAAACCAAAATATACCAGGGAATTTATGGCTCCTAACCAGCGCAGACTGGTAAAAATCTATTAGCTGGCGGGAGGTATCGTTGGCTTTTCCAGTAAACTTGATCAGTATTAATCCGCCTGGAATCAGTTAACTCCAGGCCTACAAAGCAAAGAACATGGAGAACTTCAAATCATTTCATACACTGATTTCTACGCTTCAGTCGTAAATTTCCTGAAGTCATGTTGTTGCCTGTCTTTCCGGACATTATCATTCTTTACTTGCATGAAAATTAATGAAATGACACCTTCAAACAACAAAACAACACAACTCCGCAATACCGGTTCTTTTTCACAAATGGTCGGGATAGGTTCCAATGGGAATTTCGAAGGTTCCCGCGATCACAATTTGGGTATCAACCCTGGTCAAAATAAGTCCAATCCCGGCTCAGGCAAGATCAACCTGGGACGGTGGAGCAAATGGGTTCCTTCAAACAAGACACTTGGAATAATTGCCATGATCTGTTCTCCTTTTCTTTTCATGGAAATGCTTTCTGATCACAAATTTGGACTTCGTAATACTTCAGCTGCGGGTGTAGCTGATCTTATATATATGACCGGCTGGATCTGTAGCATTCTCGGCCTTATAAAACAAGAGGCAACCGGCAATAAAAAATGGGGCAGGAGATTGCTTAGGCTAAACCTCGTTTTTCTCGGTGTCGCTTGTATCTGGAACATATGGACAGCTGTTGATCCCACCAACAATTCAGCCTTGTACCGGGTACTTGATTTTTTCTGGCCCGCCAGTAACATCTTGTTGTTCATCACCGGTATTGTTATCGCAGTTCAGAAAAAACTTACCGGCTTCGCCAGGTGGGCCCCCCTGGTGGCGGGTTTCTGGCTCGGTTTCGCAATCATGTTTGGTGCGGTTGCAGGTGTCAGAAATGATCCCAGCTTTTATACAATAGGTGCATATTCATCCATAGCATGGTTTCTGCTTGGATTATCAATCTACAAAAGTGATGAGGTCTAAACTGTTTTGCATTTGCTAATGTTTGTAAAGTTTTATTGATTTGTCTTAACGCCTGATTTATCAAGCTGACCGATCAATTCTTTTACAGCAGCATCCAGCTGAGAATCTTTTGCATTGCCTTCGCCCAATTGCCTGGTTACGGGAATATCGACTTTCCTTGGAACCAGTTCCATGTTTTTCCCTTCATGATCATCGATCCTTGAAAATGGAAGTCTCACAGCAGAACCATCGATCAGCTGAACACTCGAAGTGAAAATGATCCAGCCTGCTGTTGGTTCACCAACAACTTTTCCCAGGCCAAGAGTGCGATAACCCTCTGTGAAATCTTCCGCATCTGAAAGGGAATGTTGATTTGTTACCAATATGGTTGGTGCGTCCAGGGCACGCTGCCCAAGCTGCACACGGGCAGGTGCTGATGGCATGCCCCGGCCAGTCATGGTCAGGTAATTTTTACGTGAGAGCACATCCAAAGCATAGGGATTTACGAATCCGCCGTTGTTGTTGCGCACATCTACAACTACGCCCTGCCTTGAGTGATTTTCGGCATCCATATCCATGTATAGCTGATTGAGGGACTGCTCAGACATATCAGGCATATGAACATAACCCAGCCTTCCTTTGCTGACTTTTGTAACATAATCTCTTTGTTCCATCACCCATTGCTTATATAACATTCCCTTTTCGGTTGCAAGGTTAACAGGGCTTACAAAAACTTTCACCGGAGACGTACCAGCAGCAGATGATGAAATTGTAAGCGATATACGTTTGCCAATCTTATTCTGAAGCAGCTCGTCAATATTATTCCCGGCAGCCAGGGTCTTGTCGTCAATTGCTATAAGATAGTCGCCTGGTTTTATAGTGCCTGGCAGGGCAGCAGGTGAGAGATAAATGACTTCATCTATCTTAAACTTTCCATTTTCTTCATATTCCCTGCTATTAAATTTAAGACCGGTCTTACCGGTAACAAAACCTAAGCCGGTCGCAGGACCAGACACACCCGAATGGGATGCATTCAGTTCGCCGACCATAAGGTTCAGTATCCTTCTTAGTTCATCAGGATTGGTAGCTCCATAGGCGAGTGGCTCATACTGTTCATGTATTTTTTTCCAGTCAACCCCATGGAATTTAGGATCATAGAACCCCTGGTTTTGTGCTTCCCATACTTCGTTAAAGATTTCAACTTTTTCATTCGTAAAATCTACATCCATCTCAGCAATCACTGCCACTGACTTTGGCTGTTTGGTATCAACCACCATTGATTGAATCCTTCCCTGCTCGAGATAATAAATTTCCCGGCCGTCAGCAGAAAACTGGGCATCTGATTTATTACCAGGTGTTGTAGTGAGTTGTTTTAATACTGCGGGTTCGCGGGAGGTTTCGTCGAGTGAATAGGTGTAAAGATTAGTTTGCTGGCCCGCTGAACCACTGATCAGCATTTGCTTGCCATCTTTACTTATTTGTACATAACCTATATCAAGGCCTAATGATAATATATTCAGTCTTTGACGAATGCCTTCGATTTGTATTGCCACAGGTTTGAACGCTGATGAGCCTGGATTTGAAGCTAATGCTTTTAATGTACTGTCGGCTCCCGGTTTTTTTGCAGAGTCAGCTTTGATTCCCGGCGACGAAGGGTTAACAGGCGATGAAGGAGAAGTATTTTGTTCAACAAACATCTTTTGAAATTGCTCTTCCCGGAAAAAGGGTGTCTGAGGTATAAGATCTACCCTGGCAACAAAACTGTTTTCGGTTCGCTGATTGGTAGTAAATAGAATGTATTTACCATCAGCGCTCCAGTTAACCACTCCACCGGAAGTGTTAGCCAGGAACGTGACCTGCCTTGGTTCACTTGCTCCATCAGCTGCTGCTATATAAATATTGCGGAACGTTTTATTTCCAAACCCGGCATATGCAAGCCATTTGTTATCGGGCGACCAGCTCACTGTACCAGTGGCAGAAAATGGTGGCCGGCCGAGGTATCCTTTTGCTACTTTGATTTCTTTTTTTGTATTAAGATCCATCACATGCAATTCCTGTCCGTTCCTGATGAAACTTATCAATTTGCCGTTCGGCGATAATAAAGGTGAAACATCATCCATGGTGCTATTAGTTAACCTGGTTTCTTTTCCGCCGATAAAATTGTATTGATATAAATGCGCCGTGCCATCCCTTTCAGAAGAATAAATAAGGCTGTTGCTGTTCGGAGTCCAGATGGGTTTGGATTCTCTCTGCGTTGTATTGGTAACCCTGAAGGCATCACCGCCATCCTTTGAAGAGGATACAAAGATCTCTCCATGCGACACAAATGCAATCTTTTTTCCATCAGGGGAAAGTGAAAGATCCCTGAATTGGTTGGATGATCTCAGGTGTTCAATTGTATTGCCTGCTGATGAACCAACAAGATTAATTTTCAATTCTGTTACATTCCCGTTGCTGGTCTTGTATTTCCAGATCCCGAAATCGCGTTCAAAAACCACTGTTTCTGCGTTCCTTGATATAGTTGGCCAAACGACGCGGCCCTTGCTGAATTTTGTCAATTGTTTAGCTTCCCCTTTGACAGGCCGAAACCAAAGGTTCTGGGACCCACTTCGATCAGAGATAAAATACAGAGCTGTGCCGTCCTTGTTCCACATTGGCCAAAGATCGCGTGCACCACGCATAGTTAACTGCTCATATGATCCATCTTTTGATTGGTCCTTGTTTGTATTGAGCAGCCATATTTCTGATTCGTCAAGATGACTGTGACCGTTTCTCCACCATTGGTGAGAAGCCACTCCCCTTGCATTAAAAGCAAGCATCCTGCCATCAGGTGATGGTGTTGCGAAAAATTCATTGGTATAACGGTTATCAGCAACCGCCATAGGCGTTCCTCCTGAGGCCTTTACGCGGTACACATCACGCATGGATGAAATGTCATTTGCAGTACTTGAAAAATACAGGAACTTTCCATCCCCGGACCATGCACTGAGTTCTTCATTGCCATCATCATATGTAAGACGTGTCAAAGAGCCGTTCTTAAAATGATACGTGTAGATATCACCATTGCCAGTAATGGTTGAATTGAAAGCAAGATATTGTCCGTCCGGCGAATATAGAGGTCTGGATTCATAACCTGCCCGGGCAATTAATAATCTTGCCTGTCCACCTTCTGAGGAAACTGTCCAGATGTCACCAGCCGATACAAAAGCAATCTCAGAACCGTTGGGCGAAATAGCCGGGTCAGAGAAATACGAAATTGGTTTTATTTCTTCTTTTTTCGGATCAGAAGCCGGGCTTTGAGCTTTCAGTATTTGTAATCCGCAGATAATATATAGGAAAATAATAGCAGTTGACTTTCTCATAAACGTTATTCCTGTTGACAGTGTTGAATAAAGATGTTTTGGCTTGAACTTTCAGTTAGTTTGTCCATCCTGAAAATAGTGATTTTCCGGAATCCGCTAATATAGGACAGGGAACAAACTCTTTAATGATATTCCCGATAAATAAATGATATTGCCATTCGTAAAATTATTAACCGTTAAAAACGCTAATCTATGCTTAACCGCAGGCAGGCTGTGAAGTTGCTGGGACTTACATCCGCATCTACACTCATTTCATTCAAAGGCAATGCTATACCATCACCAAAGCCTACAGTAGAAAAGTTTGGTTATTGTCTTAATATGGCTACCCTGAGGGGCCACAAACTCGGTTTTGTTAAAGAGCTGGAAGTTGCTTCGAAGGCTGGTTTCACATTGGTAGAGATATGGATAGACAGCCTGCAGGAGTTCCTTGCCAAGGGAGGCAAGGTATCAGAAGCAAACAAACATTTGCAGGGATTTGGGATCACCGCAGCGAATGCCATAGGTTTTGCCAAATGGATAGTTGATGATGATGAAGTGAGGAAGCAGGGAGTTGAACAGATGAAAAAGGAGATGGACCTACTGGCACAGATTGGCTGCAAACGTGTGGCAGCACCACCTGTTGGAGCAACGGATAAACCTGGACTTGACCTGAGGAAAGCCGGGGAGCGATATCGCACAATCCTGGAATTGGGTGATCAGTCTGGTGTGGTTCCACATCTTGAATTGTGGGGCTTTTCGAAAAACCTCTGCACAACTTCGGAAGTAATGTTTGTCGCACTTCAAAGCGGTCATCCTTCAGCAAGAATTTTACTTGATGTTTATCATTTGTATAAGGGTGGTTCAAGTATCGAAACTTTACCTTTAATAGCAAAAAAGGCGGTGGAAGTGATTCATGTGAATGATTATCCTGCTAAACCAACAGATACCATCGTTGATTCGGATCGTGTTCACCCGGGAGATGGCATAGCGCCGGTTAAACGTATATTGGATATCCTCAACGATCCGCAAAAACCATTAATTATTTCCGAAGAAGTCTTCAACGCAGCCTATTACAAACAAGACCCCCTCACCGTAGCAAAAACCGCCATGCAAAAAATGAAAAAAATAACCGGCGAGTAATAACTCATCCCTCCCTCACTTACTCATTCATCACTCACTCATAACTAATAACTCATAATTCATAACTCAATAAAACAAAACCCTTCCGGAATGAAGGGTTTTGTTTTTAGGCTATCTATTTGGCTAAGTAATGATCAACATAGAATTGTAACTGGGCTTTTGAAAGGATAAATTTTTTAAGTGTTGCTTTTACTCCCTCCATGCAGCGCAGCAAGCTTTTGAGTCTTATTTCCGTCGGCGGAATAAAAAAAGCTGAGTGCTCCGCTTGCAGATTTTTGCAGAGCCAGTATTTCTTTTACTGGTATTACCATATCTGAAGCTTCCCCATCAACATCTTTGAATTTCCACTCCTTAACTACCTTCCCTGCTTCATTTTTTAAGGTAATCACCCTGTTTTTGCCAACCTTGGAAGGCGCATTACATTGCATGTACCTGATCACCAGTTTATCCGAAACATTTTTATCGGTAAGTGGCAGCGTTTTCAGATCAAGTGGATCGCCGAGCGACTGTTTAACAAGTAGTTTGTCATTCAGATAGATGGCATAACTATCAATTCCACCAAATGCAGATGCGCTCACAAATGGCAGGGAAAGAAAAATTAGTAAGATGGCTTTAATAAAGATTGATGGCCTGATTAGTCTTTTCATATTCTTAAACTTTTAAAATGATTAATTCTGTTTTCAACACAAAGAAATCAAACTCATTGTTTATCAGGTAATTTCTTTGACTATCTGCTGCAAACAATTGATGACTTGTAAGCTGTGTTAAATATTGCGCCACATTTGCATCTCATCAAGAAAAAATCACTTTTTGGATAATTCGTTGAAAATATCGACTGTTAAAGCGTAACTTAAAATGTGCATTTTGTTTGGAAATATAAACTCGATCACCTGGCGTTCTGGTTGGTTACCGTTGTGTTCTATGCTTTTAACCGCGCGCACATTATTCAACAGGCCGGCACCGGATATTATATAATTGATGTTCTGGTTCACAACCTGCTCCTGGCTGCAGTTTGTTACCTGAATATCTATTATTTATTCGAACGATATTTTAAAAAGGACAGGTACCTGCTTTATGTTATTTCGATCCTGGTTTTACTCTTATTGTATACGGGTTTGCAAAACGGTTTTGACACCTGGCTGAGCGCACATGTAAATAATCTTACCGTCCGGAGGAGCTTCTTTTTTAATACATATTACAACGCTTCAATCGGGATATTTTACCTGGCATTTACACTTTCACTTGAATTAAGTAAACGCTGGTACAGGCAACAATTATTATTGCATCAAATGCAAACAGAAAAATTACAGGCAGAACTCGAATATCTTAAAGCACAGCTTAACCCGCATTTTTTATTTAACTCAATCAACACCATTTATTTTCAGATTGATAAATCGAACCATGAAGCAAGAGAATCATTGCAAAAATTTTCTGAACTTTTAAGATACCAGCTATATGAATGCAATGAAGACAAGATCCCGATTGAGAAAGAAGTGAGTTACCTTGAAAGTTATGTTGATCTCCAGAGACTCCGGAAAAGTGATAAACATTCCATCGTTTTTAACAGCGATGAAAGCGCCCGGGATTTTTGCATCGCACCTTTGCTTTTATTACCCTTTGTTGAGAATGCTTTTAAACATCTCTCCAGTTCGGTAGATGTAAAAAACACGGTGGAAGTAAACCTGGCCAGGCAAAACGGATCTTTCCTGTTCAGCGTAGTTAACTCGGTGGATCCGCCACCAGCTGTCAGGAAAAAACCGGGAATCGGACTAAAAAATGTGAAACGAAGACTTGATCTTCTGTATGACGACAAGTATAAATTAAACATTGAAAGAAAAGACGCTATTTTTTTGGTTGAATTACAGATTCAGATATCATGACAATGAAATGTCTTATAATAGACGACGAGCCGATTGCCTGCAGGGGAATGAAGGAATATGTTTCCCAGATAGACTTCCTTGAACTGGCCGGGGTTTATGCCGATCCATTGCAGGCTTACCAGGTGCTGGATAGTGGTGAAATCGATCTGATTTTCCTGGACATTGAAATGCCCCGTTTATCTGGAATTGATTTTATAAAATCACTTAAAAAAGTGCCGGCAATAATATTTACTACTGCTTATACCAGTTATGCGCTTGAAGGTTTTGAACTGGGCGTTGCGGATTATCTGCTGAAACCAATATCATTTCCGCGCTTCCTGAAAGCAGTTAATAAAGTAAAAGAGTTGCATTCGGCAATGCGCCCCGTAAGTGCTCCGCAAACAGAAGAGAAAGGCAGTTTTTTTATTAAAGAAAACGGGGTGTTTGTAAAAATTTATTATGATGAAGTATTATATGCGGAAGCCTTGCAGAACTATGTTGCCATTCATCTCGCGGGCAAAAAAATGATTACTTATGTCACGCTTAGTATTCTTGAAAAACAACTTCCTGAAGCCATTTTTATGAAGGTTCATAAGTCTTATATCGTTTCACTTCAAAAAATAAAAGCAATTGAGGGTAACACTATACTTATAGAGTCTGCCCAGATACCTGTAAGCAGGAATATGAAAGATCTGCTAATGCAAAAAGTAGTCGATACAAAACTTCTTAAACGCTGAGTTTTTATAACTCACCCCCGGAGTTTCGCCCGGGCTATGTGAAATCAACCCCTATCGGGTTGTTGTAAACCACTCAACACTCACCACTAACTCATAACTCATCACTCATAACTTAATGATGACCTTTCTTTCCCCGACCTGCTGGCGCCACATGGAATAATACAAGCCTTTCGCAGCTAGCAGTTCTTCATGCGAACCTGATTCAGCGAACTTCCCTTTCTCAAGAACATAGATAATGTCAGCATGCATAATGGTCGATAGCCGGTGGGCTATCAGTATTGTCATTTGCGACTTGCTGCCGGAAATATCGCGGATAGTCCTTGTAATTTCTTCTTCCGTAATAGAATCAAGGGCTGAAGTGGCTTCATCAAAAATGAGCAGTCTTGGCTGGCGAAGCAATGCTCTTGCAATAGATATCCTTTGTTTCTCTCCACCAGATAGTTTCATTCCGCTTTCCCCCAGCAGGGTGTTGACCCCATGTGAAGCTTTTGCTATCAGATTCGTGGCGGATGCTCTTCTTAATGCGTCTGTAATTTCTTCGTCTGTAGCCGTGGGTTTTACAAAAAGAAGATTGTCCCTGATTGAACCCGCGTAAAGTTGGGTATCCTGTGTAACAAACCCTATCTGCCTTCTGAGTGGATTATACTGCACCTGGTTAGATAACACATCATTAAAATAAATACCGCCAGTCACCGGTGTATATAAACCAACGAGCAACTTGACCAGGGTAGATTTTCCCGAACCCGACGGACCAACAAACGCGATTGTTTGCCCGCGGTGGATATTGAAAGAGATATCATCGATAGCATTGTATCCCGCAGTTTTATGCCGGAAGACTACATTATCAAAATGGAGGCTGGACAAGTTATCTATCTCAATACTGTTTTCGGGCCTTTTCTCTACTGGCTTATTCATAAGACGATCGAAGGTTTTCAACGATGCATCAGCCTCACGATATAGTATGATCATGTTTCCCAATTCCTGCAAAGGCGTAAATATCGCTGTGGATATAAATTGCATGGCGATCAATTCACCGGTACTTAATATCTGGCGGAAAATAAGCCATAACAGTATAAACAAAATTGATTGTTTAAGAAGGTTCAGCATATTGCCCTGTAGAAAAGAAAGCGTACTTACTTTCTTTGCTTTGATCATTTCAAGGTTATATATTTTCAGCGTTTGTTCGTTCAGGCGCCTGATTTCCGGGAATGTCAGTCCAAGGCTTTTAACCAATTCTATGTTTCGCAGGCTCTCGGTTATTACACCTGCCTGCTTATCTGTTTCCCGATTTATTGATCGCTGTATGCCTTTGATTCTTTTCGAAATTAGTCCTGTCAACGATCCAAGCATCACCACACCCACAAAAAACACTGGCACCAGCAACCAATTCCTGTTAAGGCTGTACCAAATTAAAAACCCGACACCGACCAGCGAAGAAAATACAACATTGATAAATGAATTGATGAAACGTTCGGCATCTGTTTTTACTTTTTGTAAAACTGATAAGGTGGTTCCGCTGCGACTTTCTTCAAATTCCTGGAACGATAATCTTAATGTCTGCTTCAAACCATCATTGAAGATATTCATGCCAAACTTTGCAACTGTTCGCCTGGTGAGATATTCCTGCGCGGCCTTGCATAATTTAGACAAGATGGCGATACCGAGTGCGATCAGTAGCCAGGATATTACACCTTTGATAAGTTCATCCTGTGGAAGATTGTTTTTATTGGTGGCATAGTCGTCGATTATCTTTCCGAAGATCACCGGATCCAGCAGGCTTAATAGTTGCGCCGCTGCGGCAAGTAATAAAGAGAATAAAACGAGTGTACGGTGCGGCTTCAGATACTTCCAGAGTATTTTCATTATAAATCTATTAACGCCAGCCATCATAAAGAATGCCCAAATGGAAGCTGATAGCTTGGTGAAACTTTACATTTACGATTCTAAGTCATTACAAGGAAATAAGTCATTACATGGAAAGTAATACTGCCACATAATGACAAATGGCCGCTGCGAGCACAAACGAGTGCCACACCGCATGAGTGTAAACAAATTTATCCCAGAGATAAAAAAAGACACCAAGTAAATATAATACACCCCCGATAACTATAAATACAAGCACCTCATGGGGGACCGCGTCGAAAAACCGTCTGCCACCTGCGATCATGATCAATCCCATTAGTACGTAGACTATAGTTGATAGTATCTCAAGTCTTCCTGTAAAATACGTTTTAAAAAAAATACCAGCTAAGGTGAGACCCCATAGTACGCTAAGCAATGAGATGCCAAAACTATTATTCAGATAAACCAGCAGGAATGGAGTATAAGTTCCTGCAATCAGGAAGTAAATACTGATATGATCAAAAACCAGAAATTTCTTTTTGATTGCTGGTTCCTGGGCAATATGATAAATAGTTGAACAGGTAAACAACAGCAGGAAACATAAACCATAAATGCCGGAGCCAATTATCCCGGGTATATTGTTATGCGAAGTAGCAATACCGGTAAGAACGGGTAATCCGCTTATTCCGAAAAGGATACCGAATCCATGTATCAGGCCATTAACAATTTCCTGTTTGCGAGAATATATTTCCTGCACGCTTCTATTTTTTGACCAGCAATCTTGCCCGTTCACAAACATTTTCCACTGTAAATCCAAAATACTTCATCACTTCGTCACCGGGGGCAGACATACCAAACCGATCGATGCCTATGACATCGCCTTCTGAAGTGACCCATTTGTACCAGCCGAAAGTAACACCGGCTTCAATTGCCAGCCTTTTGTTGATTTGTGGTGGTAACACGGTGTTACGATAAGCCTCATCCTGTTGCTCAAATAATTCCCATGAGGGCATGCTGACAACCCTCGTTTTTATTCCTTCTTTAACCAGTATTTCAGAAGCGCTCACTGCAAGCTGTAGTTCTGAGCCGGTGCCAATCAAAATCAGATCCGGTTGTTTATCATTTGAGTCGATCAGGATATAAGCACCTTTTGCCAGGTTAGTTGCTGGTGGATAACGGTCCTGGTCGATAGTCGGCAGTTTTTGTCTCGTGAGAATCAATGCAATAGGTCCGGTCATATTTGTCATTGCAACGGCCCATGCCTGTACTGTTTCATTTGCATCACCTGGTCTTATTACGGTAAGATTAGGAGTTGACCTTAAAGAAGTAACCTGTTCTATCGGTTGATGGGTTGGTCCATCTTCCCCCAGGCCGATGCTATCATGGGTAAACACATAAGTAACAGGGGCTTCAGTGAGGGCCGCAAGACGAATCGCGCCACGCATATAATCAGAAAAGTTCAGGAAGGTTCCGCCATAAACTCTTACACCATGATGACTGGCCATTCCGTTCATTATTCCTCCCATACCATGTTCACGAACTCCAAACCAGATGTTGGTATTCTGATAGCTACCTGGCTGGAAGCTGACTTCCCCTTTTACCGGCATCTCGTTGGAGCTTGCCAGGTCCGCTGATCCCCCGAGAAGCCAGGGCACATGTTTTTTTATAGCTTCAAGGGCTTTCCCAGATGCCTGCCGGGTTGCAAGGCCTTCACCAGCCTTAAACACCGGGAGGTCCTTGTCCCAGCCCTCAGGCAACTCACCTTTGAAAGCCTGTTCCAATTGTTTCCCTTCCGCCGGATATGCCTTCTTATAAGCTTCAAATGCGTTCTGCCATAAAGCCTGGAGCTTTTCACCATTTTTGCCAGGGATCAGTAGGTGATCCTTAGCCTCCTGGGGTATATAAAATGATTTCTCAGGATCCCAGCCAAGGTTTTGCTTGGTTTTCTTTAGATTTTCTTCTCCTAATGGGTTGCCGTGCACCTTGCTTGTTCCTTGTAAAGGGCTGCCGAAACCAATGATGGTTTTAACCGAGATAATGGATGGCCTGTTTTTCTCCGCTTGTGCATTTTTTATGGCATCTTCAATGCCTTTTAAATCATTTCCATCATGAACCCTTTGTGTGTGCCAGTCATAGGCATCAAAACGTTTTAGTACATCTTCTGTGAACGCGAGACTGGTTGGACCATCAAGTGAAATATCATTGTCATCATAGAGAAATATGATCTTTCCAAGTTTTAAGTGGCCCGCAAGCGAAGCCGCTTCTGCCGAAATGCCTTCCATCAGATCACCATCGCTGACTATGGCGTAAGTATAATGATCAATGAGCTGATGGTCCGGCTTATTATAGGTTGAAGCCAGGAATGCTTCAGCCATGGCCATACCAACTCCGTTTGCAAAACCCTGGCCAAGCGGGCCGGTAGTCACTTCTACCCCGGGGGTCAGCATTGATTCGGGATGTCCCGGAGTCTTCGAATCCAGTTGCCTGAACCTTTGCAGTTCCTGCATAGGAAGGTCGTAGCCAGTGAGATGCAGCAGGCTATATAATAATGCTGAACCATGTCCCGCAGATAACAGGAAACGATCTTTGTTTTGCCAGTTCGGATCTTTTGGGTTGAAGCGTAGAAATTTTGTCCAAAGCACATAAGCCATCGGTGCAGCACCCAGTGGCAAGCCCGGGTGACCAGAATTTGCTTTTTGAACCGCATCGGCCGATAAGAAACGAATGGTGTTTATACTTAGTTGCTCTATGTTGACTTGTGTTGAGGATTGGTTGCTCTTAACTTCTGTTGAGGTTTGATTATTCATAAAGAATTATTTATTGTGGACAAGTGAAGTAGACCGTTACCTGGCAAAAGTAGGTAGTAATGAATTATGAGTTATGAATTATGAGTTATGAATTGAGTGTTGGAAATTATTTAATTTGGATAACAACGATTGGTTTTTAAATTGACGTTGCGCACAATGGATATAATAATTATGCCGGGGGATGGGAATTGCGGCGGTGACGCAGATGAATTAAATCGATTTAATCCGACAAAAAAACCTCGCTGTGTTAAAAGCAAGGTTTGTATGGGAAACGTGGAATGTCGCGGCTGAAATCACTTTCTGCGAAATCGTCGGGGAATCAATTGGCAGTTCCGGTCAGGTGTCTTTTAACCAGGCAACCTTTTGCTCAGGCAAATGTTCCTGGCCAATAAGGTCCCGATACAGGTCGGGCCGCCTGGCCCTGAGATATCGATAGCCGCCTGCCTGTGTCAGTTTCTCAGGAATCAACACAGAAGTTGTGATATCATCATCAAAGCTCCGGCATTCGGCAACGATATCTCCAAACGGATCTATTATCATAGAACATCCATTTTTCAACTGATCATCATCCATTCCAATCGGGTTCGAAAAAACTACATACACAGCGTTATCATAAGCTCTTGATGGCAGCCATTTCATCAGCCATCCCCTTCCTTTAAGACCGTCAAATTCGAGGCGCAATGAGGTCGGATCATTTTCGCGGTTTTCCCAAAGTTTAGGGTCCACAAAACCCGCACCTGGCCTCGTGGAAGGAGTGCACATAGTCACATGTGGCATGAATATAATATCAGCACCCAGTAACTTGGTGGCCCTCACGTTTTCAATGATGTTATTATCATAACAAATCAATATCCCACATTTCCAGCCATGCAATTCGAATACACAATATGAATCACCCGGAATAAGGTGCGGATTGATAAAAGGATGAAGTTTCCTGAATTTAGCAACGAGGCCGTTTCTGTCAACACAGACATAAGCCTTGAAGAGGTTATCATCCTCATCTTTCTCAAACAAACCGGCCAGCACAACGATATTATGCTTTCGCGCGATTTCCCTGAGTTTTACGATGCTTTCACCGGAAGGAACATATTCTGCCAGCTTCAGCATCTGATCCTTTGATAATTTCCTGGCAAAAGTATAACCGGTAATACTGCACTCATGGAATGCAATCACCTGTGTGCCCTCAGCTGCCGCCTTGCCTGCAAGTTTATCGATTACAGAAAGGTTATAGGCTTTATCGTCACTCTTGTGCTCGAACTGAGCTGTTGCAATCTTTAATTTTTCCATCTTATCGCAAATTTTCCATCTTATCGCAAATCTTATCGCAAAATTTAAGATGGACAAACTTAACAATAATTAACTTTACAGCGATTCAGTATACTTTTTGAAGTTATCAAGTATTGACTGCCAACCGGCTTGCTGCATTTCAATACTATTTTGACTTTCCGGGTCAAATGTTTCAACAACATCTGTATTGTTTCCATTGCCTGTAAAAGTGACCTTGACTGTTCGACCATCACCCATGGTATACTCAATAACTTTAAACTTCTCAACATTGTCATAGACACCTGCAAAATCAAATCCCCAGCTACCATCTTTTGCTTCCATTCTTGAACTGAATTTTCCACCGGTCCTTAAATCGTTTTCGGCTTTTGGTGTATGCCAGTCATCAGACGCACTGTTCCATTTCATTATGTCTTCAGGGTTGCTCCACGCATTCCAGACTTTTTCGACAGGAGCATTGACTGTTGCTTTTACTGTAATGGTTTGATTCATTGTTGTGCTCATTTTGATAAAGTTTAATTGATGATTATTTTAGTTTGCATAGCAAAAATAACATGCATTATAAAACCAACAGGTGGCCGATTCTGACAATTGAAGGGTGAGTTTACGACAACCTAAACAAAATATTTCAGGATCTCTGCCGGGTATTGTGCCAGTGCAATTTCAGGTTCTTCTATTTCAGGATGCCAGAGTTTTTCCCATTCAAAACTATAATATCCCTGGTATCCGCCTTTCTGCAAAAGCTGGATAGACTCCCGCATAGGGGCTTCACCTTTTCCTAAAATCCGGTATTGAACCTTGCCATCCTTGATTATACCGTCTTTTACATGTACATGATGTATGTATTTGCTGATAGCAGGATAAATATCTGCAGGAGCTTCTTTCGTAACGGACCATGCATTCATGATATCCCAGATCAGCCCGATCTTTTTTGTATCAACCTTTTGCATTACATAGACGAGGTCTGCTTTGCTGACAAGATCACCATGTGATTCCATCAACACTTTCACCTTGCTTGTTTTTGCATAAGCGCCAAGTTCATTAAGTCCTGAAACAATGAGGTCAAGAACAACCTGTTTTGAATCATCTTTCGGTAAATTGTTCGGAAATACCCTGATATAAGGGCATTCAAGTTTTTCGGCCAGGTCTATATATCTTTTAGCATCATCGAGATTTTTTTGCCTGGTAGCTTTATCAGTATGATGCATCGCTGCCGATGATCCGAGGTCGACAAGTTTTATTTTATTGTCAGCAAGTAACTTTTTGGTTGATTGAATATTCGAATCAGCAAATTCCTTGATTTTGGTGATATCAATCTCACGTTGGATGGTACGAATTTCAATGCCCTCGTATTTATAGTCAACCGCAAACTTTACGATTTTTTCAAAGGTCCAGTCGGGGCAGCCGAGCGTGGAAAAACAAAGCTTTTTATTTACTGCAGGCGGCACAGCGAAGGTTGATGCAAATGGCAGTGAAGCAACTGCAAGCGCTGATTGTTTAATAAACTTACGTCGGGTTGATTGAATCATATGACATCATTATTTAAGCTCACCCAAAGTAGTGAATTCTGCCAGCATTTTATCTGCGTTTAGTTTGTTAAGTGCCCCTGTTGTCCGTGCGCTTCAAAACAATCAAATATTTACACTGGAAAAACTGGCAGAATGGTCAGAAAAAGGTTTGCTGGCGCTTCATGGCATGGGACCTTCTACCATACCAAAATTAAGAACGGCATTAGAAAAGGCCGGTCTGAAATTCAGAACTTAGGTCTCATCGGATTATCTATCCGAACTATTTCATTGGATTATCTCATGTAATTACCAAATGGAATTATCTCACAGGATTGTTTCTAAAATAATTTACATATGAAACAATTCATGAAGTAAATTGCCAGAGAACTCATCATTTCAAACACTCAACTCACCACTCAACTCACCACTCACAACTCACAACTGTATTCAGTATCTTTGAATTAGTTTTTAAAATCCAACAGAGGTTGCTAAATAACCTGGAATCCATGAGCATAAGGATCATCATCATCTATTATGATGGTGTTATAACCGGTAACAATAGCCCAACCTTCAATTGCGGGGATGATGGCTGGTCTTCCATTTATGGTGGTCACGTCTTCGATGGTACCTGTAAATTTCGAACCAATAATACTTTCATGAATAAATGATTCACCTTTATGAAGTTTTTCTTTTGCGAACCATTGGGCCATCCTGGCAGAGGTCCCTGTTCCACAGGGTGACCGATCTATTGCCTTATCACCATAAAATACAGCATTGCGTGCAGTGGAAGACGGATCCAGGGTAGATCCTGTCCACATAATATGGCTGCAACCTGAGATATGTTCGTTCTCAGGATGGATAAACTGATAATTTTCGTTTATACGTGACCGGCAGATCCGGCTCCATGAGATCAGTTGGTCGGCATTATAATGATCAATGCCTTTAAAATTTTCCTGGGGATCGATGATTGCATAAAAGTTTCCACCGTAAGCTACATCCGCTGTTAAGGGTCCAAGGTCAGGACATTCAAAACTGATATCTTCAGCTGCAAGAAATGATTTTACATTTGTCAGTTTTACCGATCGGACTTTTTTCCCTTCCTGCCTGTACTCTATCAGAACTAGTCCGGCAGGTGTTTCCATCCTCAGTACGCCAGGTGTCCGGGGAATCACCAGTCCCTCTTCGATGGCTATAGTGATGGTACCTATTGTGCCATGGCCACACATTGGTAAACAACCACTGGTTTCAATAAACAAAACGCCAATATCATTCAGAGGATCAGAAGGTGGGTACAAAATGCTTCCACTCATCATGTCATGTCCCCTTGGTTCAAACATTAATCCCTTTCTTATCCAATCATACTCCCTGAGAAAATGCAGTCTTTTCTCCATCATCGAATTCCCTGTGAGTAACGGACCTCCACCGGCTACAAGCCTTACAGGGTTTCCACAGGTATGAGCATCAACACAGAAAAATTTCTTTACAGCCATCAAAACAATTTTGGTGGCGGTAAATTACGGATTTTGATTGATGCAACGCTCCGGATAATGTGACTCAGCTGATTTGTAAGGGATGTGTGATTTTTGGAACCCTGATAATATGAAGCCAGTTAAGAAATAATATAACAGGGTAAACCGGATCCAGTTCGTGCCATTTTACACCGAAGTTTATTGAAGACGGCCTTTTATGATGATTGTTGTGGTATGACTCTCCAAGCATAAATATGTCTACCCTGAAAAGATTTTCGGAAGTATTATGAAGCTTGAAATTTTTATAACCGAATTTATGTGCAAACCAATTAATAATTGCGCCATGGAAAGCACCCATAGCAATTACAACTGGTAATAAAAGGTAGAGGAATAGTGAATTAGCAAACAGGATGAAAATGGTTGTATAAATAACTACCCAAATAATTCTTGATACGGTACTATTTGCAATCCGTTCAAATGCGGGCCAATCAGGTAGATTTTTTGTAAATCTTTCCTCAACGGTTAACCTGCCCTTGTAGACGTCACGATAAAAATTTCTCGTTCTCATCATCATCGAAAATAAATTCGAGGAATAGTTGGGTGAATGGGGATCCCTGGGTGTATCTGTATACGCATGATGCATTCGATGCATGATCGCATAAGCCCTTGGACTCATATAACTTGATCCCTGCGTTATGTAAGAAAAAATAAAGAAGAATTTCTCCCAAAAACGGCTCATCTTAAAGGCTCCGTGGGAAGCATAACGGTGATGAAAAAAAGTTTGGGAAAACAACGATAAGTACCAAATGGCAATAAAAATAATAATGATAGGCATATTGAATTAAACGATTGAATCAGAGTGGAAATGATAATTGAAAAAGCTATCAAGATCGTGCAGAAGGAAATAGCAGGAGGAATTAAAATCTGAACCTGATGATTAAGTATACGACCGAAGTTAAGATTTTAATTGTTAATAGGAGCGTAAAATCAGGGTAAGATTTCGCATACAACAAACCGTTTCTAACACACGATTCATGCAATATTTTGTGGTCTGTCCTTTGTGCTATTCGATTCTTTTTGCAGTTGATTGCGTTCCATTTTGATGAAGAACTAATCGGTCGACTTTGTCGCCGGTTTTTAAAAATTCAAGTTTGGCATCAAATAGTTTTACGAAAAATGTATTCTCTGCTTCCGGATATATATCGAAAGTTGGCTGATTGGTGGCACCGGCCTTTAATTGATTGCTTTCAAGGCTTATAGTAATATTGAACCCGGGGTTCATCTCATATTTGCCGATATAAGTTTTAAGTGCATCATTGCCTACTGATGTCAGTTTTTTTAACACAGGATTGTAGAAATCTTTCCAGCCATATACCGTAGCAACACTGTTAATGATCTCATTTAAAATCGCACCATTGTCCGAGTTGACCATCACAACCACACCATTCCCATTTTCAATATCTCCAAAATACTGGCAGCGAAACCCTTCATTTGCACCACCATGCTGAAAATAAGTGGCATTACCTTTAGTCATAATGAATGCACCCAATGCGGCTTCTTTATTAACCACAGGGGTAAGTCTGAGTCTTGTTGTTTCAGGTGATAACACTTTGGATGATTTACCTAGGTAAGACAACTGAGTTTCGATTATATATTTTGCCAGATCAGTGGGGTTTGTCCAAAGCCCCGCCGCAGCCTGTTCAGGATAGATATGGTATTTGCCTTTTATTTCACTTCCATTAAACTTGTAACCGGTAGCGAGCATTGCTCTTTTGCCCGCAGGTGCAGGTTGATCATAGAAACTGGAAGTCATACCTAATGGAGCCAACACTTCTTCATACATATACTGCTGATAAGGTTTCTTGCTGACATCTGATATCAGAACCTGTGAAATGGTGGTTCCCCCGCCGGAGTACTGCACGCGGGTGGCGGGAGCAAACTGGGATCGCACTGGTTTGGTATTAGCCGGTGATTTTCCGTCAAGAACCTGGTAAACAGTAGGTATTGTATCAGTCACTTCATAACCCGGGAATCCATGTACCGTTAGGCCGGCAGAATGACTAAGCAGATTGACAAGCGTTATTTTTTTATTCCCTGAAGCTGAGTCGTATGGGAATTTCCAGCTGTTGAGATAAATGTTGATGTCTGTATTGAGATCTACTTTTTTTGCCTGGACCAGTTTCATAGCACCAACACCATTTAATGATTTGCTGATAGATGCTGCCTGGAAAAGTGTTTGGATGTTTGCAGGAGTTTTCGAAGCGACATCGGCTATTCCATAAGCTTTAACCCAATCGATTTTATAGTTATTGACAACTGCTATACTCACAGCGGGTATGTTGTGAAATTTCAACCTTTCCAGTATGTTGAAAGGTTTTTCTCCCTCGATCCGGTACCAGCTGCCCAGATTATTTTCAACCTTTGTAATTCGCTCCAGTACTTCAGTGGAATAGTTCACCTGGGCAACGAGTTTCCCTGAGAGTCCGGCTATAATAATAATAAGCAGGGCAATCACTTGTTTTCTACGGGAAGCAAAAGGGTTCATAGTTGTTGATTGTTGCTCTAAAATAGGTGTTATCTTGAAAAACCTGTTACTGATAATGAAGACTGGTCGTTAGAGTGCGGCCAAAGGTTGGAATACTTAGTGAACTGCATGTTGGATTTCATCAATTATTGTAGCCAGCTTTGCTGACAGCCGCATAGTAACGGGTCCGGGGTCGCCATTATTAATCAGTTTATCATCGATCTGGATAACCGGAAGAATATTTTTTGTGGTGCTTGTAATGAAAATTTCCTTTGCTGCAAATATATCCGGGAGGGCAATATCAGCTTCGGCAACAAGAAAATTGTCGGTCAGTTTTAAAAGTTGTGAGCGTATAATTCCTTTCAACACATTTTTTGCAGGTGTAAGAATTCTTTCATCTTTTGTAACTATAAAAATATTAGAACGCGGACATTCTGTAACCAGGTGACCGTCGTGATAAACCACGTCCTGAACCCTTCTTTCGTCGATCAAAGGCTGTAACCAAACTGCTATCAGATAGTCAATTGTTTTTATATCAGGCATCTGGCGTTGATGCCTATGCGTTATAACCTTAATGCCGCTGGATTGAAATACACCATATGTTGGTAGCGGTGCGTGGGTAATAATCAGGTTTGATTTACCCATTTTAAAACCATCAGCTGAGTAACCGCCGGTTAGCAGAATTTTTATACCAGAGTCAGGCAGATCATTAATTTCAAGCAATTCTTGAATCATACCTCTGACTGCTTCCTTCGAATAGCCAACGGCTAAGCGCATGTTCGCAGCTGAACGGTAAAACCTGTCGAGATGCTCTTCAAGAAATATCGGCCGGCCATTCAGGATCTTGAAATAGTCGAAGATCCCGTAGCCACGTTGAAGTGCAAGGTCAGAGATGCCGATGGTAGCTTTAGTTGCATCAAACAGATTCCCGTTGACTGTACAGTATGTCATATTAATTTTTTATCCTGTTGTATTTTTTCATGATCGGTAATACAAGATCCAAAGGTAAAGGTTCTACTTCGTGTCCCTTAAAGCCTTTCATTCTTTCAGCACTGAATAATGAGTTGATGATGGCTTCTTCTGTTGCTTCTATAGTGGCCATAAATAGTGGCGTAATGAATTCGTTGTGAAGTTC
Source organism: Flavitalea sp. (assembly GCF_035489435.1). Lineage (NCBI taxonomy): Bacteria > Pseudomonadati > Bacteroidota > Chitinophagia > Chitinophagales > Chitinophagaceae > Flavitalea > Flavitalea sp. The sequence goes on along the minus strand of NZ_DATHKG010000024.1, from coordinate 23,354 downwards.
AGGTTGTATGAGCAATGGGTTATTGGTGCTATGAGGTATTCGCAGGGAGTCATTGGTTGAAAAAGCAATCACATAATCCCCACTTCCGTTTGAAGCGATCCCACCTGTTTTTGCAAGCCCCATAAATGCCCTTTTTGCCAGCCTTTGCAAATTCCGCGCGGTGATAGGCGCATCAGTAGCCACAACTATCATGCAGGATCCGTCGACATTATTCAACAACTGGTCACTAAAACTAAACTTCCCAAGATCTTTACCTACAGGCACACCTGCAATTTCCAACACACCACCGAAGTTTGTTTGTACGATTACACCAATGGTATATCCTCCAAGATTCGCAGGAAGCTTTCTTGAAGATGTACCGATGCCACCTTTAAAACCAAAACACACAGTACCGGTACCTGCACCAATATTACCCTGGTTCACGGGACCGGTTTTAGCACCTGATATTGCCCGGAGCACATCTTCTTTCGTCACATGTCTGCCCCTGATATCGTTGAGCCAACTGTCATTCGTTTCTCCGATAACAGCATTTACCGACTGCACATTGCTGTTACCCGCCTGCCTGATTGTATGATCCACAACAGCTTCCATTGCTGCCGCCACGCCAAGCGTATTGGTTAGCACCACCGGTACTTCCAGGGTTCCCAATTCAGCCACCTGGCTAATACCGGTTAGTTTTCCAAAACCATTTCCGACATAAATGGCTGCAGGTACTTTTTGCTGAAAAATATTTCCGGCATAGGGAATGATTGCAGTAGCACCGGTTCTTATCGAATCTCCTCTTACGATTGTGGTATGCCCGACAAGCACACCAGGAACATCCGTGATCGCATTCCATTTTCCTGGTTTCATTACACCGATTGTTATTCCCTGCTCCCTTGCTGTTTTTTTTGTTTGTGAAGATACTGGCAAGACGCAAAACATGCAGGCCAGCAATCCCAAAATCTGTTTACTGCAGATCGGCATTACACTTTTGCCTGTTGTCATGAAGAAAATAGTGGAAGGCCTAAATTTTAGCATGGTGTAAATATATCAAGAACCAAAGAAATGTAATTTTGAAGCAGAAAAGATTTACCTGATGCACACCACCAATTATACTAATACTTTTATAGCTGTTGCCGATGATTGCCCGGTTAGCTCAGCCGAAATACCTGTCATGAAAGTTGATAAGCCAACCGCTGCGACTTTGCAATTCGAAATGATTAAGAAAAATCCATACAGGTACGATTCTGATTCTGTAATTTTTCATGTCTATGCTTCAAAAAATGACTTGACAAAATCAGAATTGAAAGATGAGAGAGAAAAGTTCTTTTCGAAAGGCCAACCCTGTTTGCGTGCATCGCCACTTACCAAACGTTATGGCTGGGGTGTACATAGCAATGAAGAAGGCAAGGTTGCAATCTTTGCCGTTGATTCGAAAGAATATAAAAAATTTTTAAACGACAAAAGCCTTAATCAAATTAAGGCTATGCGATCAAATAAAAAATAAAAGACTGGAATTAAAAATCCGGATCATGGTCGTGACCACCACTTGCATTCACAAGGGCTGGTTTTGCGAACTTTATGACACCAATCCATTTCAGCATTAAGATGACAGGGTAGGTGGGATCTACTTCATGCCAGCGTTTTCCGAAATTCACTGAACCGGGAAATTTATGGTGGTTATTATGATATGATTCTCCCATCATCAGTATATCAACTGAAAGCAGATTCATGGAAGTGTTTTTCACCTTATAATTGATATAACCGAATTTATGAGCATACCAGTTGATAATAGCTCCATGAACAACACCCATTGAAAACACGATCGGCAATAAAAGATACCACCACCATGATGTAGCAAAGAAATAAAAGAAAGCAACATAGGCTGCAATCCAGATAAGTCTTGAAAAGCTTGAATGGGCAATTTTGTCAAACCATCTCCAGGTAGGGACATTTTTTGTAAACCGGTCTTCAATAACCGTTTTACCTGTGAAAATGTCACTATAAACCCGGTGGGTTTTAAGCATCATATCAACGACATGCTTTGAATATATCGGTGAATGAGGATCCTTTTCCGTGTCAGTAAACGCATGGTGCATACGGTGCATGATACCATAAGCTCTTGGGCTCAGATATGATGAACCCTGTGTAATCCATGTAAACACATAAAAAAACTTCTCCCAGAACTTATTCATCTTGAAGGAACCGTGAGCCGCGTAACGATGCAGGAAAAAGGTTTGAGAGAAAAGAGAGAGATACCAGAGAACGATAAAAAAAATCAGAATTGTCATTGATGATATTAATTGGAACTAATTGCCTATGTAATTACAACCTAAACGATATATAGTTCGGTTTATGCTTAAAAACTGCCGGCCGCGAAATTAAACCTTCTTATGGAAAGAAAATTCTTCTTAAGGAAAGATTAATATAATATATGGGAATAACAGGCAGGCGCTTTTTAATTGCAATTTCCGGGCCGCAGCTGCAGATATAGCGTTTATTTTATAACATCTTCCATCTTCATGCTCCTGGAGCCTTTCACCAGCATCGACATCCCCCGCGTTTCCTGGCTTTTCAGCCATTCACCTGCTTCGGCAGCAGATGTATAAGTCATATAAGGAGTTTTTATCTTTGTAAAGTCACCACCTACCAGGACCACATTTGTCCAATCATATTTTCCTATCAGTTCAACTATACCCTGATGTTCAGCAATACTTTCCGGACCTAACTCGGCCATGGCACCGAGGATAAGCACTTTGTTATTTCCCGGCATACCTGCAAAATTTTCAATGGCTACCTTCATACTGGAAGGATTTGCATTATACGCGTCTAATACGATCCTGGCGCCGTTTTTTTCAATCAGCTGGGAGCGGCTGTTCGACGGGGTATAATTTTCTATAGCCTTGCGGATCTCAGGATCCGGCACGTCAAAATGTTTACCAACAGTAACAGCTACCAACACATTTGGAAGATTATAATCTCCGACCAGTTGGGTATCGATGCGTTTAGCTTCAAACCCGGAATCGAAAGCTACTGAAAGAAAGGTTTGATTTGTATCTGCATGGCCGGTAACAGAAGCATCGTGGGTGCCATAAGTAACAACTTCATGAATGCCCTTGCTCATCTCGCGCAGATAATCATAATCCCACATTACGAATGCCGAACCCTCATTGGCCCTCAGGAAATCGTACAATTCGCCCTTGCCTTTGCGGACACCTTCGATACCACCGAAGCCTTCAAGGTGAGCTTTACCGCAATTTGTAATTATTCCATGTGTGGGCATGGTATACTGACAATAGCCCGCTATTTCAAGCAAGTGATTTGCTCCCATTTCTATTACGGCTATTTCCGCATCATTCCTGACAGCAAGGATTGTAAGAGGAATGCCGATATGATTATTCAGATTTCCTTTGGTTGTATAACATTGAAATCGGGTAGATAAAACGGCATGAACAAGTTCCTTGGTAGTTGTTTTTCCATTACTGCCGGTTATAGCAATAAAAGGTATATTGAAGTGCTGCCGGTGATGTTTAGCCAGGTCCTGAAGGGTGAGAAGCACATTATCAACTATTAATATGCGGTCATTGTCTGCAAACAATTGTTCATCTGCCACTACATAAGCAGCTCCGAGTGCCAGTGCCTGTTCGGCAAATTTGTTACCGTTGAAATTGGGCCCTTTAAGGGCAAAAAACAAGTCACCTTCTTTTAAGCTGCGGGTATCGGTCTGCGGCGATGGATATTTCAGATAGATCTCATATAATTCTGCTATACTCATAAGTTTCTAAGTGTATAAGAATCAAAGTTAATGCTGATAAATTTAACAACGTTTCTATACTGGCTAAATCTAATCTGACTAAACTAAAGCTATCCTGGCTAAATTAAACGGCGTCTGAATAAAGCATTTTCGGTTTTTTCAAAAAAAAAGCCATCCCGCACGTGCGGGATGGCTTTCTGAAAAATTATTAAGAGTTACTTTTTTCGATTGTTCTGGCGTCGAACCTTGTAGTTGATACCAGTTTTGCGACCATTACCTTCAGGGCTACCCAGGCGGTCCATCGCGCAACGGAATCCTACGGTGCTGCTAGCCTGATCTTCTTCAAGGAAGCGGCGGGTACCTGGAGAGAGGTAATAAGGACGATCGTTCCAGCTACCACCTTTGATGACCCTTGATTTATCGCTGATCAAAGTAGTCAGACCATAACCGCGACCTGCAGTTGAATCATAACTAACACCGACTAATAATGAATCACCATCGAGGTAGTTGATAACATTACCTTTCTGATAGTTACGACGATTCTTACTTTCTTCGTCAGTAACAAATTCTCTTTTTACACGGCCAAGGCTGTCTTTTTCGAACTCGCCATCAGCATTCTTCTGGTCTTTCTCGAATTTGTTACCACGGAAAGGAGAAACATCATCCTGATCGACCGGAGAAAGCGGACGATAAACGTCACCAACCCACTCATTCACGTTACCAGACATGTTATATAAACCAAATGCATTGGGGAAGAAAGCATCAACTGGTGCAGTGTAAACAGCACGGTCATTCAGACCACCTGCAACACCCATGTTATCACCGTTACCTCTTTTAAAGTTGGCGAGAAAAGTACCCTGCCAGCTGCCACGGCGGCTATCACGTAAACCATTTACATTCTGGCTCCATGAGTAAACCTGTTTGTTGGTGATCAACTCTTCACCTCTTTTGCCTTCTTTGCGGCTTGGTGAAGGGTTTTGCCCTACAAGAGCCCATGCAGCATATTCCCACTCAGCCTCGGTTGGAAGGCGATAACCTGGTAAAAGGATACCATCTTCGAAAGTAACCTGGGCACGTGGAGTACCGTTTGGATTCTTTAAAGGATTCTTTTTAGAACGAACGCCAGGTCCTGGTGTTGGAGTAGTTAAACCCAACAGGTAAGATTTCGTGTTGAAGCTTTCTCCACCCTGACCCTGAATATTCTTAAGTGTGTTTTTGTTGATGAATTGTTTGTCGATCAGCGCTTTTTCGTTCACGCGATCAGTTCTCCAAAGACAGAAATCAGAGGCTTGTCTCCAGGTTACACCTACTACAGGGTAGTAATTGTAAGATGGGTGACGGAAATAGTACTCTACCATTGGCTCGTTGTAAGCAAGTTCGCTTCTCCAAACCAGGGTATCTGGTAAGGCGCCCTCGCGAACAGCCCTGAACTCATCTCCTTCAAATACATTGTTAATCCAGTACAGATACTCACGATAATGAATATTTGCAACTTCAGAACGATCTATATAGAAAGAGTTTACAGTCTTACGGGTAGGAATATTATTCCAGTCAGACATTACGTCTTCTTCGGTTGCACCCATCTGGAAGGTACCACCCTGAACAAACACAAGGCCGGGCCCGGTTCTTTGCTCTTTTTCGCGGGAAACCTGGTAGCCACCCATATTTTTGTCGTTGTAATTCCAACCGGTAACGTCGGAGGACTCCTTTTTCTTTCCGAACAGCTTGCCGTTCTTACAGGAAGAAGTGGCAACAGCGGTGCAGGACAGGAGAATAAATAGGTTTTTCAGGTTCATTTGATAACTTTTTTGCCTTTGGTTCAATGTTGTTAAACGCCTTTGTAAAAGAAATATTGTAGAGATTCCCGGCAGTTTTTAGATAGAGTTAAGGTTACGCGAATATAGTAACAATACGTAAATTAGGGATTAAGGAGTTGGGCTTCCAACGTTAAAAATGAACTATTTTTGGCTGCAATGACCCTGCTTAAGAGAATCCAATGGCTGATTACCTGCTTACTGGTTTTTTCCAGCCTGTCTTCTTTTTCCCAGCGCTCATACTCAAACTCTTCTGTACTCGCCTCCGGTAACTGGTTTCGCATTGCCGTCGCTGAAACGGGCATTTATCGGATCGACCTCCCTTTCCTTAATAAATCAGGCGTAAATACGGTGAACCTTTCCTCCGCTTCATTCCGGTTATTTGGTAATGGCGGCGGAATGCTTTCCGAAGTTCCAGGCAGTTTGCCGGCCGACGACCTGGTTGAAAACGCTGTTTTTATTGAGGATGGTGGAGACGGAACGATCAACGGCAATGATTACATCCTTTTTTATGCCAGCGGACCTCATAAATGGATCGGCGATCCTGCAACGAAGCGGTTTTCTCATGTCAAGAACCTTTACAGTGAAGAATCTTACTATTATTTTTCTTTCGGAGGCACAGGCAAGCGAGTCCCTACATTGAATAATACCGCTAATCCCAATGTGGAAATTTCCGGTTTTGATGACCGCTATTTCCACGAACTTGATACGGTTAACTTTCTCAGCAGTGGTAAACAATGGTTTGGTGAAGAATTTTCGAGCACACCCGGCAAATCATTAAGCCAGACTTTTAACATTAATTTCCCAAACATTTTACCTGGCCCCGGATCGATGTCTACGAACCTGCTTGCACGGTCATTCAATACAGGTAGCCGTTTTTCCATAAGGCTTAATAACCAGGGTCTCCGCCAGGTGGATCTCCCGGCTGTGGGCAACGGTATTTATGACGCATTTGCCAGGCTTCAGAAGACCAATCTCGATTTTGTGGTGGCTGGCACCACCCCTGTAATCAATCTCAGTTTTGATTATGCTCCGGGTAGTGTCAATTCGCAGGGATGGCTGGACTGGTTCGAGCTGTTTGTTCGCCGTGAACTTTCTATGAATGGAGTAAACCAACTCTCATTCCGTGACTGGAGTTCGGTTCAGCCAGGGAATACTGGCCGGTTCAGGCTCAAAAATGGCAACGCTCAAACTAAGGTTTGGGACGTATCAAATCCCCTTAACCCGGTTGCAGTGCAAACAGCCACTACAGCGGATGGATTGCAGTTTACAGGGGATTGCTCGACTCTAAGGGAATATATCGCATTCAACAATGCAGTCTTCCTGGTTCCGCAAACGGCCAGCAGGGTCGAAAACCAGAATCTGCATGGAAGTCAGCTGACGGATTATATTATTATCACCAGCCCAGCCTTAGTTGCCCAGGCAAACCGGCTTGCTTTGTACCACCAACAGCGCGACCAGCTCAGGAATATAGTAGTCACGAGCGGCCAGGTCTTTAATGAATTTTCTTCAGGCATTCCCGATCCGGTGGCCTTACGCGATTTTGTAAAGATGTTTTATGACCGCGCAGGTGGTGATTCTACAAAAATGCCAAGATATTTGTTACTCTTCGGTGACGGTTCATTTGATTATAAAAAGCGGATCAATGGCAATACGAACCTGGTCCCGGTATTTGAATCAGAAGAATCGCTTGCCCCGCTCGAAACTTACACTTCAGACGATTTTTTCGGATTTCTTGATGACGGTGATAATCTCATCAACCCGGGTACTTACCTGCTCGACATTGGAATTGGGCGGATCCCTGCTTCAACAGAAGCACAGGCCAGGGCAATCGTTGATAAGATTCTCGCATATACCAGCCCGAAATCGTATGGACCTTGGCGCAACGATCTTAGTTTTATTGCCGACGATGAAGACAACAATCTGCACCTGGAGGATGCAGAGACTATATCGGGGGCGGTAAACAGTGTAACTCAAGACTTCAATGTCGACAAAATTTATCTCGATGCTTTCCCCCAGGAAAGCGGATCCGGAGGCAGCAGGTATCCGCAGGTGAACCTTGCAATCGTAAATAAGACTTATAGCGGTAACCTCGTCTGGAATTATACGGGCCATGGCGGTTCGCGGCGACTTGCCGATGAAGTGATACTGGACCAGGACATCATCAATTCCTTTAATAATCCCGAAAAACTACCCTTGTTCATTACTGCTACCTGTGATTTTGCCCCCCATGATAATCCCCTTGTTGCCTCAATCGGGGAAGACCTGCTGTTGAGGGATAAAACCGGTGCAATAGCCCTGATGACTACTACCAGGCTGGTTTTTGCGTTTAGCAACAGAATTATGAACGAAAACTACCTGCGGGCTGCCCTGCAGCGTAGGCCGGATGGCCGGTACCCAAGCCTGGGTGAAGCTGTAAAAACAGCAAAAAACAACACCTATTCCTTTTTTACAGATGTAATCAATAATCGCAAGTTTACATTGATTGGTGATCCCGCACTTACTATCGGGTACCCGGTACAAAGGGTAACAACTACTGCCATTAACGGGATCGGGATCGGAACCATTCCAGATACTTTGCGTGCCTTGTCACAATATAATATTACCGGGGAAGTAAGAAATCTACAGGGTAATTTGTTGGCTGATTACAACGGAACGGTTTACCCCATAATCTTTGATAAAGCCCAGAGTTTGTCGACTCTTGCGAATGATGCCGGCAGTATAAAAGCCACATTTACTCAACAAAAAAACATCATTTTTAAAGGAAAAGCTACTGTAGACGCCGGTAAATTTTCATTCAATTTCGTAGTGCCTAAGGACATAAATTACCAGTTCGGAAATGGACGGATTAGCTATTATACTGAAAATGGGAACAACGATGGGAGCGGTGTCCTGGAAAACATCATTGTGGGTGGCACCGGATCGGGCTCAGATGACAAAGAGGGGCCGGGTATCAGTCCTTATCTGAATGATGAAAAATTTATAGATGGAGGTATTACCAACACCGAACCAGTACTTCTGCTAAAACTTGCCGATTCTTCCGGCATAAATGTGATGGGCACTGGCACGGGTCACGATTTGGTTGTTGTTATTGACAATGATCAACAGAAAAAACATATACTTAATGAGTTTTATACCAGCGATAAAGACAACTATCGCCGTGGGGAAGTGAGGTTCAAGCTCCCTAAACTGGAAAATGGACCCCATACCCTTTCCGTAAAAGCCTGGGATGTAGTTAATAATAGTAACGAAGCTACTTTAGCGTTCAGGGTGCAGAAACAGGAGAGCCTGGTGCTGGAACATGTACTTAATTATCCAAATCCATTCACAACCCGGACCACTTTCTGGTTTGATCATAACCGACCGGGAGAGGAGTTGCAGGTAAATATTAGCATTTATACCGTAACAGGAAAGCTTGTAAAAACGCTAAGAAATACAATAATATCTTCAGGAACCCGTTCGAATGAAGTTGAATGGAACGGCCGGGATGAATATGGCAGCAAAATCGGGAGAGGCGTCTATATTTACAGGCTAAGCGTGCGGACCAGCGACGGTCAGCAGGTTCATAAGATGGAAAAGCTTTATTTGTTATAAGTTCACCAACTGATGATTGTCCGGTTCAACATAATTACAAACAAAATAAATACTAAAATAGCTTATTTTCGCCCACCATTTTTAACCAGCTAATCAGCTTATCTTCTATCGAATAGATTTTTACTCAATTTTTTTATTGGCGCCTGGCACAGGAAGTAGATGATGTTTTAATATTCTGTATACTTTCTTGTTCAATTAAACGTTTGTTCCGGGTTGTCATAATCAACTGAAAAATAGTCAAATAAAATCCGACTGTTCAAAAATCTAAATGGATGCAAAGAAAGACCTTCAAATTAGCTGGCTTATTAATGTTACTTACAGGGTTGAATACCCTTCAGGCTCAGGACACTGACCCGATAAACGTAGTAACCACTGCGGTGCCTTTTTTAAGAATTTCACCTGACGCGAGAGCGGGTGGTATGGGAGATCTTGGTGTGGCAACTTCCGCAGACGCAAATTCCTCTTTTTATAACCTGGCGAAAACACCTTTTGCGAAAAGTCCATACGGGTTGGGACTTACTTACACGCCCTGGTTGAAAGATCTCGGTCTTAACGACGTATACCTGATGGCGCTGGCTGGTTATTATAAACTGGATGATCTGTCTGCACTTTCGGCTTCAATACGTTATTTCAGTCTTGGAAATATCACTTTTACAGATTACAATGCGATCGACAATGGTACTTTCCGTCCCCGCGAATTTGGAGTGGATCTCGGTTACTCAAGGAAGTTATCTGATAAGATGAGTCTGGGTATTGCTCTCCGTTATATCAGTTCAAATCTTACAGGTGGTGGTTACTCAAACGGGTTAACTACTTACAAACCCGGATCTGCAGTAGCTGGTGATGTGTCGTTCTTTTATACCGGCGCTGATGAAGCAGGCCAGGGTTGGAACTTTGGTGTTGCTGTTACTAACCTCGGTACCAAAATAGGTTATACCAATGATGCAACGCAAAAGGATTATATTCCTGCAAACCTTGCTTTCGGTACAAATTATACAAAAGTGTTTGATGAAGCCAACAAAATGAGTTTCGGTCTTGAGATTTCCAAGTTGCTTGTTCCAACACCTCCGAGTTTTAATAATGACCCCAATGATAACCCTGATATTGATTCCGTAAATGTTGCTGAGTATCGTAACAAAACTGTTGTGAACAGCTGGTTCAGTTCTTTCAGTGATGCGCCAGGTGGTTTTTCAGAGGAGTTAAAGGAGTTTCAGTTTTCAATAGGAACCGAATATTCTTACAACGACCAGTTTTTTGTTCGTCTTGGATATTTTTATGAAGATAAAACCAAGGGAGCGCGCAAATATGTGACAGCAGGCCTTGGTCTTAAATACAATGTGTTCGGATTAAACTTCTCTTACCTGGTTCCTTCAGGACAAGGTGTTAACCGTAACCCATTATCAAATACATTACGTTTCGGACTTATCCTGGATATTGCCGGAGGAGCCGGACAGGAATAATATTTTCTTCATTGCAAAAATTCATCCCGTACTTACGGGATGAATTTTTTATTTAATACATAAGCGATGGGCTTCAGGATTGGATCAGGAATTGACTTTCATCAGCTGGCAGAGGGCCGCGATCTATGGATAGGCGGTGTTAAAATTCCGCATTATAAAGGTGCTACTGGTCATAGTGATGCAGATGTTTTGCTGCATGCAATCTGTGATGCCTTACTCGGAGCTCTTTCCCTTGGAGATATTGGTATGCATTTCCCCAACAACGATCCGGCTTATAAAGACATAGATAGTAAGATACTGCTGGCACATACCTATGATCTTATCAAACAAAAAAACTATCGCCTGGTAAATCTTGATACAACGGTTTGCCTCGAAAATCCCAAGATAAAAAAACACAGCAACGAGATGCGGGTTTTAATTGCGGGAATATTAAAAACTGATATTGACAACATCTCGATTAAAGCAACAACAACCGAAGAGATGGGCTTTGCCGGACGTGAAGAAGGACTTGTTGCATATGCAACCGTACTGCTTGAAAGCATTTGATAAATAAAATGCTACCGCCTACCTTTGACGCATGTCGAAAGTCAAAGTAAAAATCATAAACCGTTCCCCCAATCCCCTCCCGGAATATGCTACTGCGGGCTCAGCAGGGATGGATATCCGGGCACATCTTGAAACGCCAATTACCCTGAAACCTCTTGAAAGATTTTTAGTACCAACAGGTTTATTTATTCAGTTGCCTGAAGGACATGAAGCGCAGATCAGGCCAAGATCAGGTCTTGCAATCAAACAAGGGCTTACCTGTCTAAATTCACCAGGAACGGTAGATGCTGACTATCGTGGTGAATTAAAAGTTATATTGATTAATCTTTCACAGGAAGACCAGGTCATACATTCCGGCGACAGGATAGCACAAATGGTGGTGAATTCAGTTGAAAGAGTCAAATTAAAACTGGTGGCGGAGATAGAATCTACTAAACGAAACGAAGGTGGCTTTGGTCATACGGGAAAATAAAAATGAACGGATGAGAAATCTTTTTTGCATTCTTGGCAGTTTCTTATTGATTGTTGCTTTCAGCAGCTGCCGTTCCACGAAAAAATTACAGACTGCAATCAGTAAGCGAGACTCACTGCAGGTTCCGGTAGTTGAAGCTTCGGTTGACAGGAAAGCAGATTCCATTCGTTTTATCAGGGAAATTTACAGGACAGTTGAATCTAACCGGATTGATTTCAAAACATTTTCAGCTAAAGTGAAAGTTGATTTCGAAGGAAAGGATGGCAAGAAAAGTGATTTTAACGCAAACATCAGGCTCTATAAAGACAGCGTGATGTGGATCTCTATAAATGCCCTGCTCGGTATAGAAGCCTTCCGGGTTTTGATTACACCGGACAGCGTTAAAGTGATGAACAAGGTGGATAAAGTTGTGCAGTTGCGATCTGTAAGTTACCTGAAAGAAGTAGCCAAAATTCCTTTTACTTTTCATGACCTGCAGGAACTCCTGATAGGCAATCCTATTTATCTCGATAGCAATATTGTTTCTTACCGCCGTGATCCCAATGGCATTACGCTGGTAAGTGTTGGTGAAGTATTCAAACATTTTTTAATGGTTAGCACGAATGGTTACCTGCCCAGCCAATCTAAACTGGATGATATAAACCCCACCAGGACCCGGACCTGTTATATTGGTTACGGAGATTACCAGATGAAAAATAATAAGCATTTTTCTGCGTTCAGGAAGATAACCGTAGTTGAATCTTCTAAGCTCGACATCGAACTCCAGTTCAAGCAAATCGATTTTAACGTAGATTTAAATATTCCTTTTTCGATCCCGAAAAATTATAAGAAGGAATAGGCGTTATCAATACCTGGTTTTGATCGGCTAATGAATTTACAGATCATCATCAGAACCATCCTGAAGTTTTCCTGTTATTAATAAAACCTGTACATCATGCTAAGATCCTTTTTTGTTTTTTTTGTTGCAATCCTTCTTACAGGCACCTTGCTGGGGCAGGGTAGTGATGAACTAAAGAAAAAGCAGGCTGAGATACAAAGAGAAATTGATGATCTCAGACGAACATTGGATGCGACCAAAAAGAATAAAAAGGCCGGACTTGGACAACTGTCCATGATCCAGAAAAAGATCAGGTTGCGTGAACAGGCGATTGGTAATATCAGTGAGCAGATAGATATGATCCAGGGAAATATCAGTAAATCTCGTAATGAGATCACCCGGTTGAAAGCGGAACTGGACACCTTGAAGATCCAGTATGAAAAAAGCGTTGTTTATGCTTATAAAAACCGCAGCAACTATGACTTCCTCAATTTTATATTTTCTGCAAGCAATTTCAATGATGCTTTAAAAAGGGTTCAATACCTTAAATCATACCGTACTTATCGTGAAGAACAGGCAGAGAATATTCTGAATACACAGAAAGTTTTGTTGCAAAAAATAAACGGGCTGGAAATGACCCGTAAACAAAAAGATGAGGTCTTACAGAAACAGGAAAAGGAAAAACTAGTTCTTGTATCTGAGAAGAAGGAAAAAGATGAGATTGTTTCCAAATTAAAAGCCAGGGAAAACGAGTTGAATAAGGAACTGTCGACCAAAAAGAAAGCTGATGCGAAGATCAGGTCTGCTGTAAAGGCTGCTATTAACCGTGAGATCCGTTTGGCCCAGCAAAAAGCTCTTGAAGAAGAAAAAAGAATAAAAGCTGCCGCGGCTTCTGCTCCAAAAAATGATGTAGCCAAGAATAATGCTCCATCAGGTAACGCTGCAACAATAGCAAAAGAGCCTGTTAAGAAAGCTGCTGAAAGACCCAGAAGTGTTTTGGAATCTACACCTGAAGGCAAAATTATCTCAGATAAGTTCGAGGGAAATAAAGGCAAATTGCCATGGCCTGTTGACCGTGGATCTATCAAGCTTCATTTTGGAATTTTCCAGGTGCCAGGCTCAAAGATCAATGGTAACAATCCAGGATTGACTATTGAAACAGAAGTTGGAGCAACGGTTAAAGCAGTGTTTGATGGTGAAGTGGTTTCAGTTTTTAATATTGAAGGCATGTCCGGTGTGGTAGTTAGCCATGGTAAATATTTCACTGCTTATTATAACCTGTCTTCTGTGAGTGTCAGCAAAGGTGAGCAGATCAAACGTTCACAGGCACTTGGTAAAGCAAATGTCAACGATGAGGGAGTTGGAGAGATTGAATTTTTGCTGATGCTTGAAAGAGACAACATCAATCCCGAAGCCTGGATTCAGCGTCGTTAATAACAATTCGGCGTGTTTGGTAACGATTAAATATGTTTATTATTAAGAAACCTGTTGTAGAGATCTTCGTATTGCGGAATGATATTATGGATATCAAACTTCTTTGCCTGGGCAGTCGCATTTTCGCGGAACTGTTTTAGTTTGGTTTCGTCAGTTAATAACAACATTGTATTCCGGCTCATATCAGCTACATCACCAACTTCACTCATGAAACCTGTAACACCATGAATATTGATTTCCGGTAATCCTCCTGCATTTGTTGAGATTACCGGTACACCGGCTGCCATAGCTTCAAGAGCAGCAAGGCCAAAGCTTTCATAATCTGAAGTCAGCAGGAAAGCATCTGAAATGGCAAGTATCTCTTCAATCTGTTCCTGTTTTCCAACAAACCTGATCTCATCAAATATACCAAGTTCCCGGCTCAACCTTTCTGCCGCGGGTCTTTCCGGACCATCACCTACGAACAATAATTTTGCCGGAACCTTTTTAATAACCTCGGCAAAAATTTGTACCACATCACCTACGCGTTTCAGTTTCCGGAAATTGGAAGCATGAAGCAATATTTTTTCGCCATGTGGGGCAATCACACGACGGAAAGCATCAATTGGCTTTTTTGCAAACCTTTCGCAGTCAACAAAATTATATATGACCTCGATATCTTTTTCTATTTTGAAGTGCTTATAAGTTTCATCACGAAGATTCTGAGAAACTGCTGTGATTGCATCACTCTCATTTATTGAAAATGTAACTACCGGGGCAAATGTTTTATCACGTCCGACAAGTGTTATGTCCGTACCGTGCAAGGTGGTTATGACGGGAATGTTTAGTCCTTGTTTTTCAAGTATCTTTTTTGCCATATAAGCGGCGGAAGCATGCGGGATTGCATAGTGCACATGAAGCAGGTCAATCTGGTTGTTCACGATCACATCCACCATCGTACTTGAAAGAGCCGTTTCATAAGGAGGATAATCAAACAATGGATAAGTAGGAACCCGAACTTCATGGTAAAAGATGTTCGCGTTGAATTCGCTTAGCCGGACCGGCTGCTGATATGTAATGAAATGAACCTGATGTCCTTTATTTGCCAGGGCTTTTCCTAATTCCGTTGCAAGTACTCCGCTCCCTCCGAAAGTAGGATAACAAACAATTCCAATCCTCATAAACTTTATAATTAAACCGCCCGAAGGTAAATGTTTTTTGGTGATACAACAGACCGTGTGCTTAAGCTAACCGCCTTTGGCCTAACTTTAGAAAGAATTAACATTTAGCTTCCCGGATTGTTGAATGCATTCAAAATATTCCCGGGCTTACTGAATCCAAGTTATGAGCAAGTCTTAAAAAGATTTTCATGAAAAGAATTTTATTGATAGCAGTTGGGATCGTTATAGTTGTATTTGCCGTGATTATCGCGATCAGATATTTTTGGGTTTTTGGTGAAGGGGTGAAATCCGGCGAATTGAACTACCTCGTAAAAAAAGGATATATATTCAAAACCTATGAGGGGAAACTGATCCAATCAGGCATACGATCCCGGACTCCGGGTTCCATTCAGTCATATGAATTTGAGTTCTCGGTGCAAAACAAGCGGATCGCCGAGGAACTGATGAAAAATTCCGGAAAAGAAGTAGACCTGCATTATAAAGAGTACCTCGGTAAAATCTGGTGGCGTGGCAACACGGTGTATGTGGTAGACAGTATACTTTCTATGCGGGAGATCAGGCGTTAACCTTCCGAAGCCATCAGGCAATAGATTCAGCAGCCATCAGGCAATAGATAACGGGTCTCTTGTGTAAGTCAGGAACCTGCGTTTTCCATTCTGCAATACTAAGCGTTTTGATAAATTCGCCGGGACCGGTAAGGTCTGCGGCTATACATAGACGTGTGTCCGGCCTGCAGGTTTTGATCAACATTTCTGTTACATGGTTATTCCGGTAAGGCGTCTCGATAAAAACCTGCGTGGAATTTCTTCTGACCGACTCACTCTCCAGTTCGCGAACGAATTTTGCTCTTTCTCCGGAATCTATCGGGATATAACCTGCAAAACGAAACTGTTGACCATTCATACCGCTGGCCATCAATGCCAGGAGTATCGAACTGGGTCCTACCAATGGTTTAACAACTGCGCCACCCTTATGGGCAGTTTCAACAAGTAATTGCCCGGGATCCGCAATACCCGGACAACCTGCTTCAGAGATTATCCCAATATTCTTTCCTTCTTTCATTGCAACCATCAAACGAACCCTTACATCTTTTTCAGCCTTATGAATAACTATCCATTCGTAGTCATCGATCACTATTTCTTTCCATAACATTTTGAGGTATCGGCGGGCACTTCTTTCATTCTCGACAAAAAATACCTGGCATTGCATAACTGCTTCCTTAACATAAGAAGGTATTGTCTGGATTGCATTTTCATCAAGAAAACAGGGAATTAGATAAACGGTACTCTGATCTGACATAGGTGAAATTTAGTGTAATTAGATGAAGGGGATCAACCAAAACCAGGAAGCTGGCTAATCCGTGACCTGTAAGGTCTGAAAATTCTCCTTTTGATGATAAATACTGATCGTTGCAGCGATTACAGCATAGGCCGGGGCAAGAACCCAACCAATGAAGGGTACGAAATGCATAAGATAAAATACCATCCCGTTGCCAACAGCAAGTCCTTTATGACGGCCTATAAAAGCAATACTTTCTGAAGGTGACAGTTTGTTGCGTTCACAGCTGTAGTCAAGCATCGAAAAGCCATAATAATAACATTCAATGGATAATGCAATTACCGGTGTAATCCATCCGATAACCGGGAAAAAAGACAAAATCAATAAAGAGACAGCATATACGGTTTGCCAAAGCGAATTTCTAATGGCAAGTTTCACACCACGTAAGATGTCTTTTAACAGTTGTGAAAAACTGAACGGAAAGTCTTTTCCTTCCATGATTGCCTCCGTTTTTTCACTGAGATAAGCGAACACAGGTGAGCCCAGGATGAGGAAAATATATTTAAACAGGGAAAAATAGAAGAAACCAAGAATCAGTTTAAGCATGATTCCACCCATCAGGAAAAGAAAGTTGAGCAATCCGCTTTTTTGAGCACTGAGCCATTGGTCGAGACCTATCTTTTTTGTAAGAAAAGAAACAGCATCATCAGTAGATGTCCAGAAAAAATACATGCCGACCAGGAAAAGTATGGAATAAATAGTGCCGGGAATAATGATCCAGCGCCATAGATTATTCGACTTGATAAATGCATGTGCTTTCGAATAAGACTGAAGCGCGATGATGATTTCCTTGAACAATGTTATCTATATTTGGCTCATTCAAACTTAACGATTTTATTGATGAAAAGGCTTGAATATGATTTTTACAACAGGCATGATGTAGTAAAGATCGCAAAAGAATTGTTAGGCAAAATACTGGTATCTGTTATCGATGGAGTTAAAACCAGCGGCAGGATCGTTGAAACGGAAGCTTATGCAGGAGTTACCGACAAGGCTTCACATGCATATAATGGCAGAAGAACTAATCGTACCGAGATCATGTTCGGTGATGCCGGTAAAGCTTATGTATATTTATGCTATGGCATTCATCACCTGTTTAATATTGTGACCAATGCTAAAGATGTTCCGCACGCAGTGTTGATCCGGGCACTCGAACCGATAGATGGAATTGATCAAATGCTTATTCGTACAAAAAAATACAAAGCCGATCATACACTGACCCGAGGCCCCGGTAATGTTTCCAAAGCACTCGGACTTTATCGTCATCATACCGGTGCCGATCTTTTAAGTGATGAAATTTATGTTGTAGAAGATGGTTATCAACTATCGGCAAATGACATCGTAAGCTCAACAAGGATCGGGGTCGATTATGCAGCTGAAGATGCATTGTTGCTTTACCGCTTTCACGTCAAAGGCAATCCCTACGTTACAAAATCCAAAAAGGTTTAGAACCTCGGACAAGGAACTCCCCTGCTGCCTGGCGGACGCTTAATATAAATCAGGGAAATTTCAAGACCGCCGCGGCTTTGTGAGGCGGTTTTAAGACTGGAGATATTTACATCGTATGATGCACCTAAACGGAAATCACCAAATTCAAGGCCTATATAAGGTATCAACGCATCATTAACATTATTGAACCTGGTCCAGAGACCTGCGTAGAAGCTATTTGGTTTTTCTTCATCTCCGTTTAATAGAAAACCGACGGCACCACCAGCAACAATATTCGTTGCACCTGCCTGGCGACTATAAATGGAGCTAAGATAAACAGTACGTGTGCGATCTCCAATTGGTATTGCACCGCCTGCATTCAGAGTCATCCGCGGATTCAACGTGTAAAAGATATCCCCTGTGAATGACTCCTTTGGTTTGTTGATATGGTAAACTGAAGCGCCGACATAATAATTATTATAACCATCGGTTGAACCATTGAAAAGTGCTCCGACGCTAACATCAAAATAGCTCAGGTTCACCTGCTGGTTGTCAATAGTCTCACCACTCGGAATACTCCAGCCACCGAACTGATCAAGTTCATCTTCGAAATTCAGTTTAGTGCCATCAAGTCTTTTGGTATTGTAAGTTCCCTGGAAACCTAATCCGATAGTATTAAGACCGTCTTCGTCTATGCCTTTATGGTAGGCAGTAGACAATGAGATCATATTTGTAGAAAGAATTCCATTTGCCGTTTTATCGGTCATTGCGAGCAGACCTACACCCCAGGTATCAAGTTCAGATAACCTTCCACGCATTATAGGCATATCCAACGATAAGGTAGAGGTGATAAAAGCCTTGCTGATTGCAGGCCACTGATCCCGGTAGTTTCCCGCGGCCCTGAAATCACCATTAAATTTCCCCGTCAATGCAGGGTTCAAAGTAAGCGGCGATACGAAGAACTGTGAGAAGTTCGGATCCTGCGCAAGAGCCATTCCAGCCTGCATCAGCACAAAAATTACCAGGACATATTTCCTCATTGGAGACATTAACGCCGTATTGACAACCAAAGTACAAAAAACGTTGAAATTTTTTGTGATTATTTTAGGATTGGTAACAGGAATTACAGGTTCCCGGAACCCCGTTTAAAACTGGACCTTTGTCCCGTAAGCCAGATCCCCCGCATCCCCAAGTCCCGGGACAATAAAGCCTTTGGCGGTAAGCTCTTCATCGATGGCGCCACACCAGATTTTTACATTTGGCTCGGTTCGCTGAACAAATTCAATCCCGACTGTGCAGGCAATTGCTACTACAATATGAATTTCCCTGGGATGCCCCTCTTCACGAAGAAACTGGATGGTTTTTACCATGGATGACCCGGTCGCAAGCATCGGGTCTGCAATGATAACCACCCGGTTTTCAAGTTCGGGGCAGGATACATAATCAAGGCTGATTTCAAAGGTCCCGTCGCGGTTATGTTTTCGATAAGCGGAAATGAAAGCGTTGTCTGCCCGGTCATAATAATTGAGGAGACCCTGGTGGAGGGGGAGTCCTGCTCTCAAAATCGTCGCCAGGACAGGCTGTTCCTTCAATAATTTACAGACTGAAATGCCAAGAGGAGTCTGAATCTCCTTTTCTTCAAATTCCAAAACCTTACTGATTTCAAAGGCTGCAACTTCTCCGATCCGTTCCAGGTTACGGCGAAATCGCATGCGATCCGTTTGAACCTGAACGCTTCTCAGTTCACTTACCCAATTGCTCAGGAGGGAATATTGATCACTCAGATTAATAACCATAGAATACAGTTTTGGATTTTGAAACGCGAATCTTCACCTTTGACGAGCAAATCTAATTTCTACAATCTACAATCTAAAATTTGTTTAATGGTATACAGGGCTATCGGAGTTGTAAGCGGTGAATCTTTAAATGGCCTTGATATTATGTTTGCGGAGCTTCATGAAACCACCGGTAAATGGACGGCTCAGATCCTTGCGGGCGAACGAATTCCTTACGAACCGGAAATCAGGAGAAAGCTGGAAAACCTGGATTCACTTGGCTTGTCCGAGTACCACGAACTTCATGTGACCTTTGGTCAATACCTGGCTGAATTAATCCGTGATTTCATTGATCGCAACGAACTCCACTATAAGGTTCAGCTTATAGCCTGCGACGGGCACACAATCTTCTACAAACCGGAACTTAAAATTTGCTCCCAATTAGGTGATCTTTCCCAGGTTGCTGCGATTACCGGAATTAATGTTGTTGGAAATGTGCGAAACATGGATCTCGGTTTGGATGGTAAGGGCGCCCCGGTTTACCCTATCGCAGAAAAACTGTTGTTTTCCGCGCAACAACTGTTCTTACACCTCGGATCCAATGCTAATCTTTCCCGGCATTTACCGGGTCAATACAAAAATTTCGATGTTTGCCCCGCAAACAGGTTGCTTGATAAGCTGGCGGCCCGGGACAACCTGGATTTAGATCCAGGTGGAATGATGGCAGCCGAAGGCAAGGTGGATGAAAAGCTGCTTGACATCCTGAATGAGCTGGAATATTACGAGTTGCCGCTTCCGAAATCTCTTTCTATTGATTTTGCCACAGACGTGGTTTACCCGCTTTTCGACGAGCTCCGGCTGAATGTTAAGGATGCACTGCGCACTGCTGTTGAACATATCGCCATCCAGGTTACAAACGGAGTAAAACTTTTCATGTCTGATGAGCCGGCCGCTAAAAACGAATTATTTATGACAGGCGGAGGTGCAAATAATAACTTTCTTGTTGAAAGAATTCGCACACTGGTGGGCGAGTCAGGAATCAGTTTGATTGTTCCGGATAAACTGGTGGTAGATTTTAAGGAACCACTTGCCATGGCCTTAATTGGTGTATTGCGCTGGCGCGAAGAAAATAACGTCTTTAAATATATTACCGGGGCAAAACGCGATAGTATAGGCGGAAACGTATGGATTGGTCAGGAGGCCTGAAGAGAATTATGAATTATGAGTTATGAATTATGAAAGGAGTGAATGAGTTATGAGTGCCTTTATTTGATAATTTCATAACTTACTTAACACCTATAACTCATAACTCACACACTCATCACTAACTTACCACTCACACACTCATCACTAACTTACCACTTACCACTTACCACTTACCACTCACCACTAAAAGATAAATAAACAATTTCAATAAAATAATTATTTACTGACATGATGAAAGAAGTTCTGCTTTTTTTTGCGATTTTTATTTCGGTTACATATACCTGTTATTCGCAGGGAAATAAGAAGTGGGATGTAAATAATACCGCTGCACCTTATAAGGAGGTTTCATTTACAGTGAATGAGGGGACATGGATGAATCTTGACGTTTCGCCGGATGGAAAAGAAATTGTTTTTGACCTGCTGGGTGATATTTATATTTTACCAATTGCAGGTGGGGAAGCAAAAGTATTGAGACAAGGGCTTGCCATGGAAGTGCAGCCGAGGTTCAGTCCCGATGGCAAACAAATCCTGTTCACTTCCGATGCAGGTGGTGGGGATAATATCTGGATCATGGAAAAAGATGGTTCCAAAGCCAGGCAGGTAACCAAAGAAACGTTCCGCCTGTTGAATAATGCAGTCTGGTCGCCTGATGGTCAATATATAATTGCACGCAAACATTTTACGGCAACCCGTTCTTTGGGAGCAGGTGAAATCTGGATGTATCATATCACCGGTGGGAATGGTATCCAGTTGACAGCCCGCAAAAATGATCAGCAGGATGTGAATGAACCTGCCGTTTCGCCCGATGGTCGTTATGTTTATTTCAGCGAAGACATGTATCCTGGTGGCATGTTTCAATATAACAAGGATCCCAACAATGAGATTTTTGTGATACGGAGATTTGACCGGGAAAAAGGCATCATTGAAAATATTACAGGTGGTCCCGGCGGTGCCTTCAGACCACAGGTTTCGCCTGATGGTAAAACACTGGCTTTTATAAAACGTGTGCGGGTAAAAACGGTGCTTTACCTGCGCGACCTGGTAACCGGAGAAGAAAGACCGGTTTATGATAAATTATCAAAGGACCAGGAAGAAGCATGGTCAATCTTTGGTGTTTACACCGGCTATGCATGGCTCCCCGGCAACAAACAACTGGTTGTATGGGCAAATGGCAAAATAAATAAGATAAATGCAGATGGGTCAAACACTTCTACCGAAATACCCTTCACCTGTAACGTCAAACAGCGGGTAACCGATGCCGTTAGATACAAGCAAAACTTCAACCAGGATAATTTTAACGTGAATGTAATTCGTCATGCAAAGACTTCTCCTGATGGAAATTGGCTGGTGTTTAATGCAGTTGGCTACCTTTGGAAAAAAGCTTTGCCCAATGGTAAACCTGAAAGAATAACAAGCGGCACTGATTTCGAATTTGAACCTGCATTTTCGAAAGATGGGAAGTCGATCATCTATACTACCTGGAATGATACGGCAACAGGGGCAATATTGAAAGTGACTTTCCCTGCTAAATCCAAACCTGTAAAGCTTACACCTGAAAAAGGAATTTATCGAAACCCATCATTTTCATCCGACGACAAACGTATTGTTTTTGTAAAAGAAGGTGGCAACAATGCGCTTGGTAACGGGTTTTCGGTACAACCTGGTGTTTATATCATGCCGGCACAAGGAGGAGTTCCTGAATTTATCAATGCAAAAGGACGAAATCCGGTTTTTGTTGATAATGATAAACGCATAGCCTACGAATCAGTACGCAGTTATGGTTCATATAAAACAGACGGTTCTGATGACCGCACGATATTCAGAAGTACATATGGTTCTCAGTTCATACCATCGCCTGATCAGAAATGGGTCGCATTTGTGGACCTTCATAAAGTATATATAGCTTCGTTTGTACATGCAGGTAAGACTGTAGACCTGGGTGCAACTACCACCGATTTTCCGGTGAAACAGGTCGCCCGTGACGCAGGAATAAATCTTCACTGGAGCGGCGATGGCAAACAACTTCATTATACACTCGGCGATCAGTATTATACCATCAATGTTGAGGACCGTTTTGAATTTGTGGCTGGTAAAGCCGATTCAACATTCAAAATACCTGAAAATGGACTTAGCGTCGGTCTTGAAGTGAAAAGCGATAAACCTACTGGTGTTACTGCATTCCTCAATGCCCGTATCATTACTATGAAGGGCAATGAAGTAATCGAAAACGGAACGGTAATCATCGAAAACAACATCATAAAAGCCATCGGTTCATCCGCAGATTTAAAGGTTCCTGCAGGAGCACTGGCTATCGATTGCAAAGGAAAAACGATTATGCCCGGTCTTGTAGATGGTCATGCCCATGGCAGTCATTTCAGGGATGGTCTCACTCCTCAGAAACACTGGCCTTATTTTGCCAATCTTGCTTATGGGGTAACAACGATGCATGATCCATCAGCGAATTCGGAGATGGTGTTTACTCAAAGCGAAATGATCAGGGCGGGTCATATGGTTGGTCCGCGTGTGTTTTCGACAGGCACAGTATTATATGGGGCCGATGGTTCTACAAAAGCC
>NZ_DATHKG010000023.1:0-92976 GCF_035489435.1 Flavitalea sp. | reverse complement strand
TTATCATACACCCTGATCAGATATTGACCTTTACTCACATTAATATTATGAAATGCGAATGAAGCGGAGTTTGTTACATCTTTTGTATCAATAACTTTTCCATTAACATTTATCAGTTGTAAAGTATACTGTGCTGATGGCTGCAATCCCTTTATGGTTATATCTGATCTGAATGGATTTGGATAGGCAGTGATTGCAGTTGTTGGAAAATCGACATCGACAATGCCGGTTACTGCGTTGCGTACAATCTTAATACTGTCGATCGCTGTAGCTGAAGTAACGCACTGTTCACCCGATTTCATCCTAACGTAGATCCAGTTGTCGCCCTCGCTGAGAATTTGTGATGCCACATTCAATGTGTTTGAAAGGCTATCGGACTGTAGAATCCCTGAGAAGTCTTGATGGGTCGAGAAAGTATATACCGGTAAGTTGCCGCTGCCCGCTATTGCTGTGGCTGTAAATTGCAAGGCGGTTGTGCCGTTATTAACTACTGCAATGTTAGACGTTAGTTTAACAACTGGTTTAACAGGAGTTGTAACCATAAAGCTTACATTAAGGGTTGACAATGTGCCACCCTTGCTAAAAGTAATTTCGATGTTTTGGTTGCCGCTCAGCTGTTTCGTTGGATCGATTAAGAAATTGCCGTTATTGTCAACAATTAACAGGGTTCCGTTTAACTTCACTGATATGGTTGCGCCGGCTGTAGCAGAGATATTTAAAATTTTTATCGGTTGTGCCTGGTCGTTACCACAGTAGGTTGTCTTCAATCCGGTGATAACAGGTTTTGGCAGCACTGCAGGGAGGTCAACGATTTGGGTGGAAGTTGTATTCGTTACAACCGGTAAATTGTAGTCGAAATAAATACTTGCTTTGTTTGTGATCACATCACCGACAACAAGTGAAGACTTAGGGCTTACCAAAAATCCAACGAAGCCATGGCTCGCCTTTTCGTTCCGGTTACTATCTACCAGCCGGATATTATCAAATGTCCATTCGATTTGATTGCCATTTTTGATAGTGTATCGATAAGGGTGACTGGCTCCGCCCATTAGAAAGCCGGATACATCAATGCCATTATCTAAGGTGTCCCTGATGACTATATTGAATGCCGTATCATTACCGGTGTTCTGGAATCGGATAAGGTATAAAAGTTTATCGGTAGCTAACTGATTTACCGGGAAAAGGCCGGCGTGGAATTCGGTTTTATCGTTGGGATCATAAGATCCGGCTACCAGTTCTGATAGAACAATAACATTGTCCAGGGGCGTTTCGTCGCCAGCATCAGACTGCACAGATAATTCCGAGACGAGTGTATCTCCAATCGCTGTTGCTGGTGGAGCAGCAATGCGCATATTTAAACGAATATGAACTGAATCGAGTGGCGACAGCGAACCAACGTTCCATGAAATGATATCCTGGTTAGAAGCAGATATTGCCGGTACGGCGCTTACGATCGTCACGCGCGGATCTTTCACCAGTTGAATAACAGGATTGTTGGCAACGGCTGTTCCCCTGTTCACAACGGTTATCGCGTAACTTACATCAAATCCCGGGCGTGGGATATTGAGTGGAGTTATACTTACTGCGAGATCGTGCTTCAAGCCGGAAGGAACCAATCGCACCGTAAAAGAATCGGTCATATCAAACACCGGGAAAACTACTGAACGTTCGGATGGCGTAACTGTGTAATAGGGTTGATCGCTGATAAAGCGCACGGTGAATGCCCCGGTATCGATATTAGCTTCGAATTTGCCATTGCCGGATGAATAATATTCAGGGTGGGAGGGATCATTTGTTTTAATGACTTCCAGTTTACCACCATTGTAGAATTTTTCGTTGGCATCTTTTGTTCCATTATTGTTCATATCGACAAAAACAGAACCTTTCACCAGGCTGGCTTTGGCGATATTGAATACCCAGCCATCTTTGAGCCCTAATGGGTTGCGCATAAAAACATTAACAGGGCTCGAGTTTGCAACACAATAAAAATTTGAATGTGCATCGACAGCAATATCATCTATCGATGATGGGTTCGAAGCAGTATGTCCGAAAAAGCCATGTCTTAAATTATGTGAGCCATCCTGGTAATTAGTTGCCCAGATCGTGTTGGCATTTACGTTATCAAGCAAGTCTCCGTCAGACGATAAGGTACTACCGCCCGCAGTAACGACGCCTGAGGCCGAAACCGCGATTGCGCTTAGCTTGTCATCACCTGATCCGCCGATTAATTTCGTTGATAATATATCGCCATCATTCGAAACCTTAGTGATCCAGCCGTCTGACCCGCCACGGTTTTGTTGGGAACTTATATTTGTTGATCTGGTATAGCCCGCAGCAAAGATGGCGCCGCTCCCGTCCACTGAAATCTTTTGAAATCTTTCATCGTCGGCGTTGCCACCAATATGCTGTTGCCACAGAACGGTACCCTGGTCGTTGAATTTCATCAGCAACGCGTCTCCTTTGGAAGCATTGTTCCCGAAGACTGCATAATCCGATGTGCCTCCGCAAATAACATAGTTACCGTCTTCGGTTTTTTCAAAGTCGGTTGCGAAGTTGGTATATTGAGTCGTGAGCAGTTTGTTCCAGGAAGTATTGCCGGCTGCGTCAAGTTTCGTGAGCCAGACCTGGGTTTTGCCAGTTGGATTTTGAATGTCAAGATCGTTGGAGCTCGTGTTTACGATGATAAGATAGCCACCATCAGCAGTTGGTTGTATGCCCACAGCCACATCGCTACCCGTTCCGCCCTATCGGAATATGGCCTCATCAATTTCCGCGGTAAATATCTGTAGGTATTCAGCATCACCGGATTTTACATAGCGGTTGTAGGAAATTTTATTTTCGACTGGAGACCACGCCACTGCACCGACTAGCCCGCCTTTATCGGAATTTTTGGGAGTGGCCCGGTAGCTCTTTGAATCGGACAAGCGGGTTAGATAAACAGAGCCGTCCGCAATAAAGGCCGCAAGAGTTCCGGTTGCATTAAAGTTGAAAGGACCTGTTATGGACGCATTCAGAAAGCTGCGTTGAACAGGGCTGCCGCCGTTAGGAGAAATGGTCCAAAGCTGAATTACGCCTTTATTATCTTCTGCAAGATAGCCTATCATCGAGCCATCCGGTGTGCTGCGAAGCCAATGCCGCGGCAAGGTACTTACCCCTTTTCCTGTGAAGCTAATTCTGCGTTGTTTCACACCATTTGGCACCGAAGGCAGGGTTGTGGCGGTTCCAGGTAAAAAGTCGTTCGATGGTCTTGATATCAAATCGCCAGGAATGTCAGCAACAAAAATTTCGGCCTTTTTATTTCCCACCTTATCAATCAACTCACCCTGGAAGGCTATCGCGCGTTCCTGGCGACTGCCATCACGCAACTGGTAACCGTTGTTACCAATCCAGCATTCATCAAAAGCGCGGCCTATTTCATCTGAACCCGGAGTCGGATTTTTCACTACCTGCGTTACCAACACACTAAACATGCTTCCGCTGATATTTTCCACATCATCAGCGGCGGCAACTTCAGTGTGACGTGGAAACATCACTCCGACCGTTCGGGTGTTAATGATATCTGTCTTTGACGCCCTACTTGCTGCTTCGGTAAGCACATGGTCATTATAAGTGAAGCTTATCCACTTGCCATCGCCACTCCAGGTGTGTGCGTGTGTGCCTCCGCGTAAGGCGCCCGGTGTAAACGGGTCCAATATATCTCTTGCATCCATTCGAATGGCCCGCAACGGAGAGTCGATATCAACAGCGAAACCTGTTCGCCTGGTCATGCTATAAGGCCGCGATGAATCAGCATTCCTGATTCCCGCCAGGAATAATACCCGGTTGTCGACGGGTGAGAACGTGACAGCACCAACACCTGGTCCAAACCTCGTTTGATTTTCCGTTTGATAAATCAGTTTATCTTCTCCTGTCCCCGGATTTACCACCCTTATCTCGCCATTGGATGCAAGTGCGGAATCAACATTGCGGGTATCGTAAACAATCAACTTCCCATCAGGAGAAAAACATTGGGTGCTGTTAAGACAATGGCCTTTGTTGTCGTGCGTAACCTGGCGTTCGTGTAGGTATGGTTGGTCGTTCATGCAAGCAGAGATAAAGATTGATATAGCACAATACAGAAATGCAGCATGACTGCCTCGTATGCCACTCACGCCACACATTTTTCTTTATACTTACGCTTGTACTCGAATGGTGTATAACCAGTGAAGCGTTTAAAATGCCGGTAAAAATTCGATACATTATTAAAGCCGCAATCATAACAAACGATCGGGATAGCATCACGATCTTCCATAATCATGCGGCAGGCATGACTGATCCGCACCTCGGTAAGAAAATCCAGGTAAGTCTTATTCGTCATCGATTTAAAGTAGCGGCAAAACGAATTCACACTCAGGTTGGCCACCTCCGAAATCTCCTCCAGGTTAATCTCCTTCTTGAAGTTCTTAAGGGTATGAGCAATCACACTATTCAAGCGCAGCGACTCGTTTTCATTGGCTTTATAAAAGGCATGGGCAGACGCGATCGTTTTAGTTTCATCGCTTTCGCTGATGATCTGCAGAATCTGCAATAATTTTAAGATCCGCTCGAACCGCGTAGCCTGGGTGATTTCAATCATCAACTTTTTGATCATTTCCGCAGACTCGCCTTGTATTAATAAACCCTTCCTGGCTGCTTCGAATACACGCGGAATGAGGTAAGCTTCCGGTAATTCAAAAAAGTCCCTGCCCAGGCAGCCGGGTGAGAAATGAATCACGATGGCTTCCACATAGTCATCTGCATTATCGGAATCTTTTTCTTTCCACGCATGCGGTAAATTTTCTCCAAGAAGGATCACTTCTCCGCCCGTAAAGTGTGAAACGTTGTCACCGATCAGGCGTATTCCTTCACCTTTAATCA
Source organism: Flavitalea sp. (assembly GCF_035489435.1). NCBI lineage: Bacteria > Pseudomonadati > Bacteroidota > Chitinophagia > Chitinophagales > Chitinophagaceae > Flavitalea > Flavitalea sp. Next base: position 88,080 of record NZ_DATHKG010000023.1, on the reverse strand, counting down.
TGTAGTGCAATTCCAACTCCGGATGGTAGTGAAGCAATTTTCCAAACTGATGTTGACGGTCATGCCGAACTGAAAAGGAGTTATGAATAGGAACCGGCACTTTGTGAAAATGAGGTTTCATCCGAATTTGGTTTTATGTTGCTTCGCTTAACACACCATAAATAGCATGTGAATGGCACGGGTCACCTCAGCGTGTGGCAAGCAATCATTCGTATAAAATATAGTTTCCGTTTATGCAATCCTACCCTCACCCAGTATACTAAATTGGCAAGAGTAGTAGGATTTAAAAGTAGAATTCAAATCCAATTTAATCTTTTTTGTTATTCGCTCACTGTTAATTACACAGCATTCCAGCAAAAACGGTCCTTAATTGCCGGCTGATTCAGCATATGGTAAAATAGTACAAGAAATTGTTTAGAAAGTATAAAGGTTCGGGTTCAAGGAAAAGTGGCCAACCAGTTTGATAATGTCAAAACTCACTTGATTGATGCTCATCACGGCGTGGCCACACCGCAGTAAACAATCTGCCGGCAAGAAAAATAGTAAGTGTGCCTACCACGATTATCATATTCGCATGAAGCGGATTTCGGAGGTAGCGGTATTGCTCCGGGATTATGGCAGACAAAGTCATCCACAGAATCACTAGTAAGCCCGTAATGGTGCCCGCCAGGGCCGCCTTGTTACCCGTCTTCCTGCTGATAATGCCGAGAAGGAACAGGCCAAGCATGCCACCGGCAAAAATGCCGGAAAGCTGCCACCAGATATCCAGCACACTTTTCACACCGATCATCAGCACACCGGCAATCATACCGAGAAGTCCGAATGCAACGGTGCCCACATGCAGCAACCTTAGTTCCCGTTTGCCGGTGATATCTTTCTGGATGTAGCGTTTGTATATATCTTCAGTAAATACAGTGGCTGATGCATTCATGCCGGAACTGATGGTGCTCATACCGGCCGAAAGTATCGCAGAAACAATCAACCCAACCAATCCGGCCGGTATCATCGTAACCATAAAATGCGGCATTACCTTGTCGCCATAATCCTCCGGAACCAGGCGCGAAGCATAAGCCTGCAACTCGCCGGACGAAGCCCCGCTACCGAGCCGCTCAACCGCAACCTGCAATTTGACCGGATCGAGCAATCCAGGATTGAACGAATAATATGCATATAGACAACTGCCGATTACAAAAAACAATAAAGAAGCAGGTACATAGATCCAAACGCACAACCACACCGACTTCGCCGCTTCTTTTTCTGAAGTAGCCGTATGATATCGTTGTATATAATTCTGGTCCATCCCAAAATTATTGAGGTTAATGAAGAAGCCATACAACAACACCACCCAGAACCCTGCTTTGGTGAAATCAAGATCCATGGTACCCAGGCTGAATTTGTTCTTCTCAAGACCTACATCGATTATTGTTGAAACACCTCCATCAACATTTGATATCACCAGGTAAAGGATCAGCACGGCACCCAGGGTTTTCAAAACGCCCTGGACCACTTCTGTCCATATCACCGCTTCAATGCCACCCATCACCGTATAAAGAATAATACAGATTCCGGTTATTATCATGATCAGTCTCATGTCGAAACCTGTCAATGCTTGTAATGTAAGGGACAAACCAAAAAATATTGAACCCATCCGCGCGATCTGTGTCAGCAGGAAACAAATCACGGCATAAGTTCTTGCCCAGGGGCCGAATCGTTTTTCAAGATTGGTATACGCAGAAACTTCGCCCGTGCTCCTGTAAAAAGGAACAAAATATTTCGCACCCACCCATGCGGCCAGTGGCATGGAGATACTGAACATAAACGCATTCCAGTTGCTGCCAAAAGCTTTGCCCGGCACACCAAGGAAGGTATTGCTGCTTAAAAAAGTGGCATAGATGGAAAGCCCGATTGCCCATCCGGGTATATGACCGGAAGCCGTCGTAAACTGATCTGCATTTTTATTCTTGCGCGAGAAATAATAACCTACCCATACCATTGCCAACAAGTATGCGAAAATCACCACAAGGTCAATTACGGGTAACGTCTTCATGATTCACAAACCTATTATAAAGATCCGGGGAGCGATTATAAAATCTTTGCATTCTATTATAGCTTTTGAGCCAATAAAAAAGCAAATTTTACCAAAGGGGTCACGAACAAGTTAATATCGTATAAATCTTTGCCTACAAAATATAAACGTCAGCAACATAAGCCGGTTACATTTGGTGAATTGCCGGATTCTGATTTCGCATTGCTAACGATTTGCTATAACGATGACTCACCACTACTTCCTTTCGGTTAAGGCTCTCACCATATTTAATCATAGTGAAATCTTTCATTGTATGAATACCAAACGACTGTTGCTAAAGTATGGGTTGATCGCCCTCCTGTTTTTTGGCATCCTGCCAGCATCCATAAAAGCTCAAACCGGGACATTTGAAATCAAAGGCCAGGTAAAAGACAGCTTGAATGCAGGCCTCGGGGGTACCACTATCCGCATCAAGGGAACGAATGTGTCCGCCGCCTCTGATCAAAATGGCTTCTATACTATCCGCGCAGGCAGCGGCCAGATTGTACAATTTTCACATGTTAGCTTTGGCGAAAAGGAAGTGCCGGCGAGTGAATTAAGGCAAAACGGTAACATAACAATGCAATCTGCCGAAAAGGAAATGGACGAGGTAGTGGTAATTGGTTATGGCAGCGTTAAAAAGGCAGATCTTACCGGTGCTGTGGTAGCCCTGACTGCAAAAGATTTCAACAAAGGCGCGATTACTTCTGCCGACCAGTTAATTGCCGGTAAGGCTGCCGGGGTGCAGGTTGTGCAAAACAGCGGCGAACCCGGCGGTGGCATCTCCGTTAATATTCGCGGCGTCGGCTCTATTAATGCCGGTAACAGCCCGCTTTATGTTGTTGACGGATTGCCGCTCGATAACTCCAGTGCCGTCACTGGGTCCGGTGCCAACTTCACGGGTATGCGCACGCCGCGTAATCCGCTTAACTCCATCAATCCAAACGACATCGCCTCCATGGAGATTTTGAAAGATGCATCGGCCACGGCAATCTATGGTTCACGTGGTGCGAATGGTGTAGTGCTGATAACTACCAAAAGCGGCAAGTCAGGTGCATTGAAAGTAAATTATGATGTTTACGGCGGCATCCAGAATGTGTCGAACAACATAAAGCTTTTGAACCCGGAACAATATATGACCACCATCAACAGCATCATCGACGAGGGTGGTGGTACGGCCTCCCAGAAGGTAACCGGCATTGCAAATGGTGGAACAGACTGGCTCGAACAAGTGTATGCAAAAAATGCAGGCATACAAAATCATAACCTGTCGTTATCGGGTGGGTCCGACAAAACGACGTTCATGGTTTCATTCAATTATTACAACCAGGAAGGTATTCTTATCAATTCAAACAACAATCGTCTCTCCGGTCGCATCAACCTTGAGCACCGCGCTTCGGATAAGTTCAGGATGGGATTCAACCTAAACACCAGTTATGTAAAAGATGAATATGTTCCCAATGGAATGGATCTGAACGAACGCGCGGGCATCGTGTACGCAGCGATCAATTATGATCCGACGCTTTCGATATATGATGCCAATGGAAAGTACACTTTGTCGAAAGACATGAACATCGATAACCCGCTGGCCATCGCTAATGGTAAAAGAGGTACATCAAATCTATATCGTACGTTCGGAACGGTATACGGCGAATATTCAATCTGGAGAGGCCTTTCTGCTAAACTGAACGTAGGTGCCGATGTTGTGAATCAACGACGTGATACTTATGTAGGACGCAGCACGATCGATGGTGGTGCAGCCGGCGGTATAGCGAGTATCCTCGATGGCAAAAACAGCAACTACCTGGTGGAAGGAACAGTGAGTTACAAAGAAACATTTAACAGGAGCAGTATCAATGCAGTTATTGGTATGACCGGGCAGAAGTTTATTGAAAACTCTTACTCCGGCGAGGGCAGGGGCTTTCCTTCAGATGCTGTAGGTACTGACAACCTCGGCCTCGGCGTGCCGACCTCGGCTATCAACAGCAGCGGTAAAAGTCAGAACAGCCTGTTGTCATATCTCGGTCGTATCAACTATGTGCTCGATAACAAATACCTGTTCACCGCCACCATGCGTATAGATGGTTCATCCCGCTTCGGAGAAAATAATAAGTTTGGTTATTTCCCTTCGGTTGCGCTTGGCTGGAAGATTAACGAGGAAGACTTCATGAAAGATATCAGTGCAATCAGCAACCTGAAATTAAGAGGTAGCTGGGGACGCACCGGTAACCAGGAGATAGGCAACTATCAATCCATGCCGACATTTGGCTCGGGACTTCGTTATGTTATCGATGGCTCACAGGTTAGCTCGAGTGCACCTACGCGAATAGCCAATCCCGATCTGAAATGGGAAACATCAGAACAACTAAACGTTGGGATCGACTTTGGCGTTATCAGCAACCGCATTTCCGGTAGCATAGAATGGTATTCGAAAACGACAGACGATATGTTGCTGAGTCTGCCTATCTCAAGGTCGACCGGTTTTTCAACCATGTTAACCAACGTGGGCAGCATGCGTAACAGTGGTTTCGAAGTGATGCTGGCGACCGAAAACATCAGGGGCGCCTTCTCATGGAACTCATCGATTATCTTCAACACACTTAAGAATAAAGTACTTGATCTTGGCGGTACCCCACCCATCATCTCCGGTGCCGCCGGTTCAACCTCCCAGATCGCCATCACGCAGGTGGGCAGCCCCGTCAATTCGTTCTATGGCTACACCATCGATGGTGTTTGGCAGACAGGTGATAATTTTTCAGTGACGAATGATAACGTAAAACCGGGCGACCTGAAATACCGCGACATTAATGGCGACAAGGTGGTGAATGCAAGTGATCGAATGATCGTTGGTAATTCGTTCCCGGATTATATCTGGTCATTCACTAACACCTTTGAATACAAGGGCTTCCAGCTTTATGTGTTTTTTGAAGGCGTTCAGGGTGTAAACATGCTCAACAATAATATGGTTGATACTTACTTCCCTGCGAACTTAAAACGCAACCGGCTGGCAACGCCGTTATTGGACCGGTGGACAGTTAAGAATCCATCCAACATCTATCCTTCATTTGTTACACCGAATACACAGGGGCAGAAAACAGTGAACACTTATACCGTTGAAGATGCATCTTACCTGAGGCTGAATACGGTTCGGCTGAGCTATTTTATACCAATTAAAAGAAGTGTAGTTAAGTCGGCCACTATATATGTTTCCGGGCAGAACCTATGGACGCTCACCGATTATACGGGTTATGATCCTGCGCTGAATCCTTATGGTGGTGCAAACTTCCGGATTGACTGGAATGCATATCCATCTGCCACCACCTTCCTGGCTGGTGTAAACATCAATTTATAATTCTTAAACCAACGTGTTATGTTTTTACAAAACCGTCGATATATTTTGCTCGCAGCAGTTGTGCTGATCACTGCGGGCTCGTGCAAGAAGTTCCTTGACGAAAAAATCTATTCGCAATTGGCTCCTGAGAACTTTCTGACTACGGAAGATGGTATCAAGTCAGTTTTGACCGATGCTTATGCGCGGGCGGCTAACATGAATACCAACAACTCCATTTATGCTATCGCCCCACAGGAATGGACAACCGATATTTTGTATCAATCAGGTGATAATGTGGAAAGAGATGCGCGGAATTTTATCGACTTCAACTGGGATCCTACCATTACCTTTTTGCCAAATAACTGGGATGCTCCCTACCAGGCCATCCGTGATGCTAACCTGCTACTGCAAAGTATACCGACTGTGCCGATTTCTGACAGCGCAAAAGCTGGCTATACTGCTGAGAGTAGGTTTATCAGGGCAACCAGTTATTATAAACTGTATTTCAATTTTGGTCCTGTTCCGCTTCGCACCGAAGCAACACAGGAACTGCAGTTAAAGCGTGCTACCGATCAAGAGACCAGGCAATATATAGAAAGCGAACTGCTCGCAGCTGCGGCCCAACTGCCAAACCCATCAGCGCGTGTGCCGGTTGGACGAGCACATAAGGCCGCTGCGATGGCTTACTTATGTAAGTTTTATCTCAACACGAAGCAATGGCAGAAATGCAGTGAGACGGCGCTTGCTATTATGACGCAATTCAATTATGCGCTTTTTGCTGATTACCAGAATATGTTTAGTGTGGCGAATGAACGCAATAACGAATATATCTGGGTCAGACCGGCCTTTGCCAGCGCCGACCGCGCCACCGCAAACAGCTGGATGAATACATCTTTCCCTGACAACTTCGCCTCAGTGTCTTCTCTGGGAGTAACCTTCCGGCCCACCTATGTTAACTGGCCGAATGAGTTTCGCATATATGATAATTTTTACCAGACTTTCTCTGCTGATGATAAAAGACGCAACCTGTTGGTTACATCCTTTGTGAATACAGCAGGCGCAACGGTTTCATTACTGGGTGGTGACAATATCCGGTCTTTTAAGTACCTGCCTGATCCGGGCGCCGTGGGTGCTTCTCATGGCAATGATATTCCGGAGATTCGGTATGCCGATATATTGCTTGCACGTGCGGAGGCATTGAATGAACTCGGCGGACCTTCACAGGCAGCGATCGACCTGGTGAACCTGGTTCGCACACGTGCGGGGGTTAGCAATCTGCAACTGGCGAACTTTCCTTCCAAAGAATCTCTTCGTGATCATATTTTGAAAGAAAGGGGCTGGGAGTTTTTCTCAGAGGGACATCGTCGAATGGATTTGTTAAGGATGGATAAGTTTATTTCGAATGCGATAGCAAGGGGCAAAACGAATGCAAAACCGCATCATGTGTTGTTCCCGATACCGCAGGAAGTGATGGATTCCGATCCGTTACTGGAGCAGAATCCAGGGTATTGAAGGCAGGGTGTAGAACTGAATGCAAACCCTTTTCACTTTTTTGTTTTAGATGCAGAGTGAAGTGATGGATTCGGATTAATTGCTGGAGCAGAATCCAGGGTATTAATGGCAGGGTCTAGAACTGCATGCAAACCCTTTTCATTTTTTGTTTTAGATACCGGGCGAAATGATGGATTCGGATTTAAGGCGTGGGAAGTGATGGATTGGATTTATTGCTCCGACATAACGAAATGGATAGAGCCAACGATATCGGAGATGCGGATTGCAAAATTAATTTGTTAAAGAGATGGTCTTTACGGACCATGTGCTGAGCATGTAAAAATTTATTGGATAAATGCGCGTAGTGGTGGGATGCTTCAAAGTTTGTAAAGTTTACTTGCCAGACGACAGACTGGACGGCAGCTGGAACGACAACCTGATCCTAAGCGGATTGACAAGGTTTCGACTATGCGGTAGCTCCGTTTTTTCTGTATGTTTGATGATACTCTTATCCGGCATTCCGTGCCATTCTCTGCTTGGACAACAAAAGCAATCTCAACCAAACATAATCCTGGTGTATATCGATGACCTTGGATATAGCGACCTTGCCTGTTACGGGAAAGAATACGGTGCAGACTTTATTGAAACCCCTAATATAGATCGCTTCGCGCAGCAATCAATCAAGTTTACAAATGCTTATGCCGCTGCACCGCTTTGTTCACCTTCGCGTGCCGCGCTGCTCACCGGCAAAACACCGGCGCGGTTAAATTTCGAATTCGTAACAAAATGGGAGAAGGATAAATACAAGGCAACCGACACTGCCTGGACCGCGCAATTCCGAAACTTCAAACTGGTTCCACCTCCATACACGTTAAACCTTCCTTTGCAAGAGAAAACAATACCGGAATTGCTCAAAGAGGCCGGCTATATAACGGCTATTGCAGGTAAATGGCATGTCTCTTCACATTTCAATACCTATAACGGTTGGAATCCTGATTATGGACCGGCCAGGCAGGGTTTTGACTGGACGGCAAATGTTACAGGTGCCTGGGCGAGGAGTAATGCTGCCGCGCGGCGGGATTCGAAAGCAGGAGAGTTTCCATCGGATTCCCTCACCGACCAGGCAATCGGTTATATCAGGCAAAAACATGAAAAGCCTTTTTTCCTTTACTTAAGCCATTACTATGTTCATACGCCCATAGATGCTGATCTGCATTGGTTGATTGAGAAGTACAGGCAAAAAGCAAAAACGCGCGGTGGCACCGTTTCGGACAAGCATATCCGTTATGCAGCCTTCGTTGAGACGATGGATCACTATGTTGGTCAGTTTTTACAAGCAGTAGAAGAAGCAGGTTTGCTGAAAAACAGCATAGTTGTATTCACCTCCGATAACGGCGGCATGCCCGAGTTTTCCCTTAACCGTCCGCTCCGGGGGAGCAAATGGAACTTGTATGAAGGCGGCATCAGGATACCATTGTTGATAAGTGCCCCGGGCTTAACAAAAGCATCGGTTTGTAATGATCCGGTGTCGCAGGTTGATTTCCTGCCTACTTTTTACAAGATAGCAGCTGCTAAAAATTATCGCGATCAGGGGATCGACGGCGTGGATATATCCGGTTTACTTACCGGTAGTCCGAAGCAGCGAATGCCGGATAGATCGATGGTTTGGCATTTTCCTTACTACCATCCTGAAGGAAAGGCATTCGATACGGCGAGAATTCAGATTGGTAAGGAAGACGGTGTAGTGAGCCAGACAAGGCCGCAGTCGGCGATCAGGAAGGGCAAATATAAACTGATTTATTACCACGAGACTGGTGGCACTGAATTGTATAAACTGGATAATGATATAGGCGAAGAAAAAGATCTGAATGAGCAAGAGCGGGGAATAGCTAAACAATTAAAAGATGAGTTGCTTGCTTACCTGGAGAAGGTAAAGGCTAGATTTCCGGCAAAGCATGTTGAGGTTAAGTAGGGGATACCTCTTTTACCTGACTTAAATTCTTTTTCTGATAGGTTTGTCTCGTGGCTTTTTGATCGTAGACAATGTGAAGGGCTTTCAACGGTGTTGTTATGGCCGTTTTGATTGCGGATTATGGCTCTTGTACTATAAGGTTACGGTTCCTTTGAGAGGATGATTATGGCTCTTTTGTTTATTAGGATTATGACTCTTTTGGTTTATGGTTATGGAACCTGATAACATGCTTACTGTTTTTTTGATCGCATGGTAAAGGTTTTTGGAATTGAATGGTTAAGGCTCTTTTTTATTCGATGGTTATGGCTCTTTTAATTGTATAGTTGAACTGCCAGCGGAAGAGTGAGGTTGCTTAAGTGGTCAGATCTGCTTCAACAACTTCATGAATCTGCTGGTAGTCTCTATACAACTTGTCGACTTTCTGTTTTACGCCTGCATCGAACACGCCGGAGAATGTTCTGCAGTAAGTGTCGATTTTCAAACCTCTTTGTTGCAGAAAGTATTTCGCAATATTTGGGTATACCCCATGCATCACATCCATGTTCGTAATAAGAAAATTGTGAATGATGTTCAATTCTTCCCGCTTGGAAGGCTCATCATAATTTTTACAGATGAAAGTTACCAGTTCCGGAAAAAAGTTCCCCTGGATGCAGGATAGCCCGGCAGAGCCCGCCTTAAGTGATTCGATTGCGTGCACTATATAGGCATCATATAAACCGAAGCCAGCGGCCTGTTCGGTGACCTTGAGTTTTTCTTTTACTGTATTGATATCAAGGCATGTGTCTTTATGGTAACTGATGCGCCCCGTATCAACGAACGTTTTCAGTTGCGCTGGCGATAATAACCTTTTATAAGGCGCCGGGCATTCATAGAACCCAAACGGTATATTCCCTGTTTGCTGAAGCAGATCATGGCAACGCACATCAAATACTTCGTCAGATTCAAGTTCGCCTGCGAGCATGCTGGTGACGATAATAACGGAATCTATACCGGTGTTGTACAGGCGCTTTGCGAAGTCCGCTTGTTTAGTTACCTGGCCACCAAAGGTGCCAACTGCTACCACCGGTACTCGTCGATTTGCCACTTTCACTACATGGCTTGTTATGCCAATTCTTTCTTCATCGGTGAGTTCGAACATTTCGCTAGACTGGCAGTTGGCGAACAATCCACCTGCACCTGCCTGTAGATAAAACTCGGTTAGTTCAGTTAGACCATGATAATCGATGCTACCATTGTCTTTAAAAGGCGTGAGCATCACCGGTGTAAAGGTCTTTTCTTTTTTATGCATGGATAAGTTATTATCGATGAAATTAACAACTTGAACACCACCCGGTTTGTAGCATGTTAACAGGGTTTTGTACGATATTATCGCAGGGTTTTATACAATATTATCGGTGCAGGAAACGGGTCTTAAAAGGATTATTTTACGTTCCTGAAATCTCTGATACGATGAAAGGTCAGATAGTTCGCATCGTGATTGTTGTGCGCATTTTCTTTTCCATCGAAAAAGGCCGTACGGCTTAGAACGATGATATCATTTCCCTCGAAGCGCCAGTCTACATATTGAAACCCATGATTTAATACATCCTCATGTTCAAGGATGATTTTTACATCCTGCCAGTGGATAAGATCTTCTGATTTGCGAAGCATCAGTACGTTACGGAACGAGGCTGCATTGCGCGTTGGATATTGCGTGCGGAACCTGGCAGGGATGGAATTTACCAGCGTCCAGTAGTGGCCGGATGTGCTATCATATTTGATCACAAACTTTTTGCTACCACCATCAAAAGGAATGAACCCCGTGGCAGCGTCGAAAGCTGTCTTTTTTCCATCGGCAGAGAGAGAAACCATTGCTGCCTTTTCCTCGAGAGTAGATCTGTCGTCCACCCGCAATATGTCCCACAGTTGATTCTTTTTATCTACCACGAAATTACCTTCCAGCCAACCGCCAAATTTTCCGTTCAGGAATGTGCTGTCATAAAATTGCACGTCACTGGTTTGCCATGATTTTGATTGTAAAAGATCTGCATCTACCGGCGCCGACATTACCATGGCACCATAACGTTTGCCCCATTGCAGGATAGGTCCATGTGCTGTTTCCATGGGGCGCCAAAGCCGGCCATTGTGCTCAACCACCGGCATGGGTGCGCAATGAAATTCGCCGGTGAGTATAACGCCATTTTCCTTATTAGTTGGTTTTGTCCATGTCTTGCCGCCGTTTTCTGATTTGCGCACCATCACTGTTCCGTGGTGGCGATCGGGTCCCAGCAGGTATAACATACCTCTATGAACAAATAGCGAACTCCAGAACGCTCCCTGGATAGTACTTATCTGTTTCCAGGTTTTTCCCTTGTTCTTCGATCTGAATACCTTTGTTTGAGCCTGCGACCATTCGGAACTTTCTGGTCCGAACACATCATGCGAGGCGACATAATCGCCGGAAGGCAGGATCACGAAGCTGGGAGAGCCAATATATTTTTTGCCGGCTGCGGGTTGGTATGATACTATTGATCCCGGAACTTTTTCCTGTGCGATGCTTTCATTGATCATTGTCACGTTCACAACTATTAATAACAGCAGTAGTTTTTTCATATACGCATTTTTTCGGAATCGGCGGTTTCCGTTATGAGGCAAGCCATTGCAAATATCAGGTCGCTATCGAACCTGATCTTTTGCAATGTTATCAGAATTTGATATGAAATTATCATTTCCGGGACAGAACCCGGCTTCGGATCCATGGTAAATTACAATCAGACATCAGGTTTATCTGTTAACTGGCCTTCCATAACCAGCTCGACAAAATTCCGGCATTAGAAACACGACCAAAATTGTATATCGTTAATTTTCGAAAGCTGTGTATTGTTATTCCGATTACAACTTTGAGATACTGCTTGATTATTCACATCCTTATAAGTTTTTGTCTCCAGCTTCCCTTCAGGATCATTAAACTCAACGATATAAATACCAATATCTCGCTTTAAGGAATTTTCAACATCCCCCAGCAATCCTTTCAATTCGGATAGTTGATCTATGGTTAAGGCAGTCTTATGAAAAAGAATATTCTTCAGGAATCGACGTAGCTTGCCTAGCTCGACTGTTGAAACACCACTGAAGAAAATAACATGCTCAGAATCCAGCATATCCAGGTGTTTCTGGAACTTTTGTATTTTATCCAGCGTACATGTATTGTAAAAAATATCTTTGGCCAGGTCACTCATCAAAGCATAAAAAAGCGGGTATATTTCAAGCCTTTTTTCTAGTATTTTGTTTGAGTAGGCCAGGTGAACATTGGATCTTATTTTATCCCGCTCTGTCCGTATCGTCTTTAAGGTCGTAAAATACGCCGTCAGTAACGAAGTTATCACGGTCGCAATGGCTGTAATAGCGAGAGTCGTAGCATCAATTTGCCTACCGTGTAGTTGCAACAAAATCGGATTAATATACAGATTTAACATCGGAAAAAGTTTGCGTGATTAGCAATTGCTGAATGACAAATATCCCAGAGGCATTAACCTGACTTCGACAGGTTCGACTACTTCGTCCATCTGCCTATTCGTCAACCAACGTTCAATTTTGTTTTGGTTTCAGGGATCTGTTTTTAGTGCAGTTTTAAACCCATGAAATAACAAACATTTTTTATCTGGTAGCGAGTAAAGGTGATCTATTCTTGGCAAGCCTCCTGGCTTTATACTGCAGTTAAGGTTAATTGCTTTGCCGAGTTATCAACAGGGTTCCAGCCAACAGCATTGGAGCAATCATGTAGCTTTTCTGGATTGTCAGATACGGCATTGATTAACTGAAACCTCCCTGCAACAACTGGAGCATCAAGACATGCCGCGATCAAATTATTACAATCGCGTTTGCTCAGCCATATTTTTTCAAACAAGAACTCAGTCAAATCGATCGAATCAGACAGGTTTACTCCTCCAAATCGCACACATGTAACATCCATACCACGACGCGAGTAGACTTTTCCCAGTTCTTCCAGGAATATTTTATTCGCTCCATACACACTATCTGGGGACACGATGCCCGAATTTGAAGAATTTGGATAAAAGTCCTTCGCATGAATAGAACTTGCCATGATCAATCTTTTAACTTTATTACGGAAGGCTGCCTCATAAATGTTGTAAAACATCAGAGAGTTGCTAACATCATATTTGCCATTGCTGTAATTCTCCGAATTCGTATTCCACGCCAGATATATGACAGCGTGCTGATGTTCTGTCAAAACAATTGCCTCTTTATAGTCCGTTAAATCGTGTTCCGGCAAATCTGCTCCAGTTACATGATAGTGTTCCTGCAATCCTGAGAACAAAGTTTGACCTATTGTTCCTTTGTGACCTGTAATTAGAATTGATTTCATGGCGTTTGATTTTAAAATTTGACATTTAATTGCTATTTCGGCAGATCTAATATGTACAGATTTTAACGCAATTTCTCGGGTCGGTTAGCTCGTTGAAAGCGCAACATTTATGACCCTGGTTTGATGGTTAAATAGCAAACCCAAAATTCAGGTTCGCAAGGCTGGAATTGCTATGGCGATATGAAACACGATTTTGTGCATTTTCACAACCTGATGTAATCTAACCTGTCGTAATTTTGACTGTTCGTCATCATTGGCAACGTCACCTTTGGCAACCGACAATCAATCGTGATTAGAGATTTTTGGTTGTAAACCAGCCAAGCAACTGACACCAATCTTTATAAAAAACTAACATGCTTTTATAAAAGAAAACAAAATGTCGGAACTTAAATGCATTCTGGAAATACAGTATTTCCTGGAAGATAAAAGCCATTGTTAAACACAATGGCTTGAAGAGGTAAGCGTTGGAAATAAACAGTTATTATTTCAGCGAAGCGGTATTGTTCGACTAGTGAGAATCCTATTGATTCGCCAGTTTCCATCGACAAAACAACAAGTTACTGTGCCTAGCCGTTTAATTAGGTGTGATTTAGGCGAATTGAAGATGTTCGGCAACTGGGCTTTGTCTATTCCGCATTTATACCAGATATACTCGGAGACTGTTTTGTCGAACAACCTAAAAATTTCGAGTTTATCTACATTTTGCACTCCATGTTTTTCAAGATGAGCTGTTAATGACTTTACTTTGACAGTAAACTCATCAATATCTTGAATCGTAAGTGTATCAAGATCGCTTAGATATTTATTCGTGTATAAAAGTACTTCGTCCTCATATGAAACAACACTTTCAATCACATCAGGAGAAATTTGACTGGTATTATAAACAGAGATATTTCTAATTGCGTTTGTGTTAGTATAGCCCTTGTTAAACTTGTCGAAATCGCCGGACCAGGGATCTTTATTTTGAAATTCACGCGTTAATCACCGGGCATTATACTAGTTGTATTAGGGACTTGTTTAATGATTATCACAATTGTTATGCAGCATACCATTTATGTTAATGATGGAGCGGTCTATATAGACTCCAATACAAAGTCCATGGCCACGCCCCAAAAAGAGGAAAAATCCGCAATGGATTTTCCTGCGGATTCCGTTAAATAATTGCAATATGAAACAGCTAATGAATGAGACCTGGTTAGAAAGAACAAAATCAGGATTATTTTGGTTCTTTATTGTCGGTATTGGTTTATTTTATCCAATCATTAAAGCTAATTCACAAGAACCCATTCTTACAAACGCTGCTTTATTTAGAGAAGCCGATAAATCCCTCAGAGACAAAAATTACAGGAAGGCTGAGGTTTATTTATATGCTTTAATTCAACGCAATACTGAGCAATATAAAATGGACCAGAAACTTAATTGGGAACTTAATGCTGCTTTAAAGACCGTACGAAATAATAGGGACCTAATAGCTGGTGTTGGGGCTACACATGACCAGGTTTCGCCTTTAGGATACTCATATGGGCAATTAGTAGGGGGTTCAGCTGTTAATAACTTTACAGCCGGGACTTATAAAGATAATTTAGGTGTGGTATATGTCATCAATAAAATTGGAAGTCAGGTTTGGTGGACAAGTTCAAACGAACTATCAACACCGACAATCATGCATGGCAAACAAATAGGGAATTATATTTTTGCGGAATGGTCTTATATGCCAGGCTATAAATTAGGAGCAACAGGAATGATTAAATTTCGCATTACCAATCCCAGAACATTAACCGTAGAAACGTCAACAGGTGCTAATTTTTATCGTGGTACTGTTTTTAGATTGCAATAAAAAGTGTCAAGTATCAGGAACTTCTTGCCCGCTTGAGAACAATATCTGCATGCTGGTCCTCATGGCTACGGGTATAGCTAATATTACTACTATCTACAACAATTTTTAAACAAAAGACTTGTCCTTTCTCAAAGGGCTTCGCAAATACCCCAGAAAGCATTTACATCTGATAGTCGATAGCCTAACCGTCCACAGCATTATATTGTCAGCTATTGGCTAGCCTCATAAAATTAAATCAAAATGCATTTTACATTCACATACTCGTCCTGGGTCAATCAAATAGAAATATGAATCAACAAGAATGTTTTGCGCAGCGGAGTATGTAAGTCAAAAAAGCAACTGGTGTGGCCGTTAATAGATTATGTTGAGGTTATATCAAAGAAAGAGCTGAACTATTTTCTTTAGCTGCACAGTCAAACTACTTACAATATAAACCTAATTTAGTAATTATTAAACTAGCAATACTTCCTCGACAGTCCTATTGTCGTCTGAATACAAGGGTCAGCTATGTATACAGGTTTGAGATCAGTCTTCAATTGTTCAACTCTGGCCGTGTATTAGCAACCAGCCAAGCATGTAGATTAGCTTTGTGCTGGATAATATATTGAATAATAAATTCAACGATAGAATCAATTAATCGTTTTGTAAAATCGGTATCCGATTGTATCTGAGCAAGTAATTCAGTGTTGCCGAGATTGATATTCGAACCCTCGAATGTTATAAAAGACAGTAGACTCCAGTGCTCACCCTCGCTCTTTTCCATTCCCCCATAAGAACTTATACTATTTGGTTCGGGATTGAAAATGCCAATATAAAGGTCACCGCCATAGTTCCCCAAACCATTAAAAGCCTCTATTCCAAAGCAAACGTTCTTATGTCCAAACTCAGGGAGGTAAACCCAGACTTGGGCATATTTCTCAGAGATATCTTTCCCAATAGCGATAGTCAAATCGTTTAAACGATTAGAAAGTTGTTTGATAACAGTTTGACGTACGTTTTCTGCGATCAGCTGTTTTGCCTTTTCAAAGTTACTGCTAACAAATGATGCTTCCTGGAGGTTCGCAGCAAGCAATTGTAACAGCTCGGCCTGATGTTGATTGTCAGTTGTTGAGGTCATTTTCTTAATTAATATTAAATATTGTCGAATAGTTTCTCTCAAAATTGGTTGCTCACTACATTCTTTTAAACAAGCCTCTAGCCACCTTTTAATTTCACTTTTATACGAGATAACGTGAAAGTCATTGCCATTTGTTAATTTTCCTTTGCTCCCATCTGAGGGTTCGCAGCCATGCAGATTTAAATAGATCACCTTACCTTTAGACTTATCCTTGATATAATTGCAATACCTCTCGATTTGATACTTTTGATCCCCTGCATAAATCTTGTTTTCAATGCAAATCGTATTTCCTTTACGGTCCCATAGATAGATGTCAATTCTGCCGCCAGTTTTGTTAGCTTCATCTAGTGGTCCGATATCAACTTCCGCGCTTACTTTTGCAGTCTCGAGATGTATAACGTCTTGGAGATTTAAATTTTCTAAAAATAGCTGAAGAAATATGGGGCCTTTAAGATGCGTTCCCTTTGGGTTGAGGAGTTCCACTAAGAAAGCGGAGTGTGTCCCGTTTTCCTTTGATTCCATCTTGAGAACAGAAAAAATATTGAATTTTTCTCCCTTGATCCTTTCTATCTCCGCTTCCTGTTTTATTATACGAGACACTGCCTCAAGTAGTGCTGGTAGTTTGTAGGATAGAACCATATGTCTAAGTTTGTTTGATGAAATATTGACACTTAACGATACAAGTGAGAGTTAATTGTCTGTCTCTCTTTATGGGGAATCAACCTTGACTGTGTATTAGAAAAAGAGTTGTGAAAGCGTTGACAAGGTTCCTGATTATTTGCTTGGCGCCCAAACTAATGCAGGACAACCATTTTTTATCGCCTATTTTTTCACTAGGGGTGGTTTTGTAAATGTCCTAAAAATAAACTCGTCCTCTGTGTCGCTATCCAACACAGCAATCAAAAATTTATCGCCGTGGTTCTCCTGGAATAGATCTATAGCTGTTACAAGATTACTGATTAACTGCTCTATCCCTTTCCGTGGACACTGACATATCATTAATCTTCTCTCAGCATTTCCAACCAGGAGTTTTTCAAAATCGTATTGTATCTCGTCGTAACGAAGATTCCATTCGCATTCAACAATTAGGGGAATCTTTATCAGCCTGTTTTTAGAGTCCTCCACGTACCAGACAATGTCGTATAGCCATGCTTTGATCCCTATGTTTGGGGCAACTCCGTAATCTTCATCCAATCCTAATCTACATATCTTTTCTTGCAGACCTCTTGTCCACATTTTATTATTCCACGGTTCGATGCTAGCCACTCCGTGTGATTTGGCTTCCCTTAGAAAATCATTTAATGTTCTAATTAATTTTAGTTCAATTTCATCAAAGTTGTTCTTCATACTTCGTTAGATCTTTAAGGGACGGTTAGTTGTGCAAGACTCTTTTGATTTTGTAAAAGTGGTTCGTCATTATTGGCACTATCTAATTTTAACGATCGCTAACGCTTCTGTGCATCACCGGCGCTTTCACCTAAACGCATGAAAACATAGAAAATTTTTGGGATTCTACTTTTGTTATTCATTAATCCTTTAAAAGAATGAGCACTTCTTGAGTTTTTAACAATCTCTGTCATTGTTAACATTCATTGAACAAATGATGCTCACAAAAGTGTATATTTTAAGATGTCCACATCGAGCCTTGCATTCCAAAGCAATTCTAACTTCATCATATGTCAGAGAGAATAAAGGTTGTTATGCAGCTGTTCCAAATCACCGGCTTCGCATGCGATGCTCGACAAAGGACTGTCCCGCACAGACTGAAACTTATACATGAAGTGATGGAAATGTTACGTACAACATATGGTTGTTTCGACCTCGCACCTGAATTCTTTAAAATTGACCATTTTACAGTATTGGAGCTGAAGTTTAGCGATAGTACCTATATCACAAATCAACCTTCATATAGCCACATGACCGTTGTACCAGTGATTGGTGCAAAACTGCAGATAGGTGCAGGGTTGCATGGAAGGCTTTTCTACAGGATAACACCTACGCGGTTGTATAAACAGCCAGATGTTCAAACTATAACTGGTTTCCTTTCTGATGATTTCGACTTGCTTGACGAACACTACCTTGAACTCGCCAGCGAGCCAATTGAAAAATTTATTGAAATAGCCAGAAGCTGGTTAATCAATAATGACTACATATTTGAAGTATAACGAATGTTTGACTTGGGAAAATCTATTGAAACTGTCCAGATAGTGGGTACATGCCATCGCCATCACAAACTAATTGAGGGCGAATGATACGTTAGCAATGTGTTCAGTACAATAAAGCCCTGAAAATCCGTTTATAAAGTTCATTACGTCCACAAAAAGCCATATGAAGAGTCTTTCTATATTTCTCGGCCTCGACGGAGATAAAACCGTTGCCCATTGCAGCAACTGCGACCCCGGTACGCATGCCGGCGTTCTACTGGCCGGCCCCGAAAAATTTGTCAACTTTATTGAACTTCATCTCGGCCTGCAACGTCCGCAAATTCACGCGATGGACCGGATCCTGAAACTGAAAGCTCTCCTGGCGGAACTGCCCGAAAGTCAGATCCCATTCGAAGCTTCCTGGAAAACGGATTCGCTCGGACTGTCACGCCGCATCCTCGAACTCTGGGATAGCTGGCGAATGTCTGGCTGGAATCCATCTGTTAATAATTCAAATCTCCCGCGACGCATGCAGGAGCTGCTGAGAATTGAAACACAACTGAACGCCGCAGGGGCAGGCTTGCCTGATCGTATCAATGCTATCTTCGAAGAACTCCCTGGATCATCGTTACCTGATGCCAGCGTAGAATTAATCAATGACTTAAAATTCTTCCCTGAACTGTTCAAGCAATTGATTCGACATCTGCCTTCAAACATACTCATCACAGAAAAGCCAGCGACTCCAAAAGCAAAATCAGGAACAGATCTTAGTGTATTGCAGCGGTCATTCAGTAAAGAAGATAAATCATTAACACTTCAAGGAGATAATTCCTTATTAATTCTGCATTTCCCCGATGATATGGCTGCTGCAAATGCCATCCATGCCATGCAGGAAATAGGAAAGTGGAAACCTTTAATCGTCAACCAGGATCATGGGCTATTGCACGGACTGAAGCTATCTGCCAAAAGACCCGTTGGCTACTGGCAACCCGCTTCAGGCACCGGAGAGATTTCACAACTTTTCTTTCTTGCAACGGCCATGTTTCGCAGTCCGGCTGACCCAAGGCAGGTGTTGGCATTTCTAAATGCACCTGCTTCACCATTCTCACGCACACTTGCGAGAGAATTAGCAGGGCTATTCGCCGAAAAGCCTGGGTTCGATCATCCGGAATGGCAGAGTGCAATCGATACACATATCGAGAAAATAAAAGATTTACCGCAACCAATAGTAAAGACAAAAGCGATAAATTTCTGGTTACAAAATAAAAAGAAGCTCGGCCCTGTTTCCTTCGATGTTGAATTTTTAAAAGACGTTTATTCTAAACTCGAAAAGTGGTCTTTACAACGGGCTGCAACCGATAAAAAGAGCTCTGTTCAATTGGCTAATCTATCGGTGCTGTGCCAACGATTAAATTTCACACTTACACAAGAAGACAGATTAATTTCACCTGGTCGCCTCGAGCGACTTCAATCCCAGATATTCCTGGAAGCGCCTTCCGTAATCACAGAAGCGCAATGCGGTTCAGAAAATGTGGTAAACGAACCTGGCGCAGTTTGGACAGCCAGCCAGGATATTTTATGGATGAATGCCTCGTGGCGAGAATCCAAAACATGTCTCAGCATGCATTGGTATAAGGAGGAAAAAGATTATTTCCTCAACCAGGGTTGGGAGGTACAGGACGAAGCTTTCGAAGCAAAAATATATGCGCACGGTTTGAAACGAATGATTCTGTCCGCGAAAGAAAGGTTAGTAATTGTGGTGCCTGAACGAATTAATGGAGTCAATGTAATAGCTCCGTTTTGCCTGGAAGAGTTGAAGTGCAAAATCAACATGGAGGTTATTACGAAATCTTATCAATCCGGAATGGCAAGCATGCCATGGGATTCTGATGTAATACTCCTGGCTAAGGCAACGAGTATATCATTGCCTAAAGCTGTAACATATCTCAATATCCCGAAAGGCACCGGGAGCATTGAGGAAGAGTCCTTCACATCTTTAGAGAATATGTTGCAACATCCTGCCACCTGGTATTTTCGCTACAAGCTTAAACTGCGGCATTACGCTTCTGTTGATATTCCGGAAGCGCGACAGCTTCGGGGCAACATAGCTGATGGGGTGATCCGTAAATTATTTACTTCCGAAAATCAAAATACACCTGGCTGGAATGATGAAGACCGGTTTCAGAAACTCATACGTTCAACTCTGAACAACATACTGGCAGAAGAAGGATTTCCTTTTCTCGAAGTAAGGGAAAGGCAAATGTTGTCAGCGTACACTGAGCAGCTGGTGAAATCAGTGATAAGTCTTCGCGAATTTGTGGTATCAAACAAATTCTCGATTGTTGGCAGCCAGGTCGCACTCACCGGTAAAATTGGTGAACAGGCATTCAAAGGGTGGGCAGATCTAATTCTGAATAAAGAAAACCGAGATTATATTTTTGATCTTAAATGGTCAGATGCCGTGAATACATACCGGGAAAAAATTGTAACCGGCAGAGATCTTCAGCTTGCCGTGTATCGACAACTCGCTCCGAATTCGATCGCGTCAGGTTATATCCTGGTAAATAAAGCCAAAGTACTCACGCGCGATGAACCTGCTACCAGCAACATTTTTAATTCGGAAAAGATTGCAGCAGATGAAGCTGTTGATTTTCACACAACCATTCAACAGGTGCAGAAAGGCTTAGCATACCGTCTTCATGAAATTCAATCGGGTAAGCTGGAGCTTGGATATGCGACTGATACTTCAGACTTAGACTATGTTAAGTCACAAGATCGCGAGGGGTTGTATTCGCTGGCGCAGGATGACGATGGACACAAAGAAACTCCGTGGGATGCCGATTACGATTTGCTTTTTGGAAACATTAAATGATTTTTTGACATGATTAAATTCTTCAATGCCGGCGCTGGTTCCGGTAAGACATATACACTTGCACATGAATTGGCAGAATTCCTTATAACTGGTGACGGTAAACCTTCAGAAGTTATTCTCACAACGTTTTCAAATAAATCTGCAGATGAATTAAAAGAGAGAGTACGTAAGCGTTTGATTAAACGAGGTGAATTTGAAAAGGCCCAATCCATGGCCAACGCATCTATAGGTACAATAAATGCGGTATGCAGCAGGTTTGTTGAACAATTCGCCCTGGAAGTTGGAATCAGTCCTCAACTGAGAGTGTTGGATGAGACAGGGGCCGACCGCTTTTTTGATGAGTTCGTGCAGATTGCAGTGGACCCTGGACAAGTAACAGAATTAGATAAACTGTCAGCCAGGTTTTCGCTGTTTTCATCCCAGCATACAAGTCATGGAAAAAACAATTTGAAAACGTTATGGCCTCAATTCGCAAAAAATCTGGCCATTAGATTCCGGGCTTATCGTTTCGATATGGAAGCTATGCAACGTTCCAGGGAAGAAACAATACTCATGGCAAGGGAATTTTTACACACAGACGAAGGTTTTTCAATCGAACGAATTTGGGAACAAATTCATGCGAGTAAACAATCGGTGACGGAAGGCAGTCCGACACAAAAGGATACATCAAATCTTGAGGCGCTCAAAGAACTACAAAAGAAGAGTGAAAAAAGAGTACTTAGGGAATATGCAGAATTTAGTGGGATGACTGCTTCCCCGGGAGTAAACTTCGGTAGGCAAAATCCGTGGTACACTGAATTATGTGCCCTGGTATCAACATATCATCGAACTGTCGAGTTCGCCGAAGATTACACGCGATTGATTTATTTGCTTTATGATACGGCATTCCAAATGATTGATGCGTATCAACAATACAAAGCAGAAAGGGGGTTGATTGATTTTGCGGATCAGGAAATTCTTTTTTTAAAAATGTTACGTGAAAATGAGATAGTGAGAAACGAGATCAGCAATAGTTACCGGCTCGTGATGGTTGATGAGTTCCAGGATTCAAGCCCGGTACAGCTGGCGATATTTTCCGAACTAAGTATGCTTGTGAATGACTCGTTATGGGTGGGGGATCCGAAGCAAGCGATCTATGGTTTCCGCGATTCTGACAGTCAACTGTTTGAACTAGCAATGCAGTCGGTGGACAGAGACCCTGTCAACAAACGTTATAACCTGGACACGAGTTATAGATCACGTCCCGGATTAGTCCATGCTGTCAATGAAATGTTCAAAGGTATTTTCAACAATTTTTTGAAGGATGAACAGATCGTACTTAAGCCTTGCAAAGACGCACTCAATCGGGAGAAATCTTATTCGTCTGCACCCCTGGAGTTGCTTGAGTTTCCAAAAATGAACAATGAATGCAAATTTGGAGCTGTGGGCATCTATGTCAGGGAATTGCTTGAATCAGGCCGGCAGATCTGGGACAAAGAACTCTGCCGCATGCGTGTCATTCGTGGTGGAGATATAGCCATTTTATTCAGGTCAAATAGTCATCTTTCACAAGCTGCGGAAATGCTTGGTTCATTAGGCATACAGGTCGCTGCACCATCGTCTGGGCTTTCGTCCCGGGCAGAAGTACTTTGGATAACAAGCCTCATCCGCTTAAGAATTAATCCGCGCGACTCTCTTGCTGCCGCAAACCTGATGCTGCTGGAAGACACGGTGGATAACGTGGAAGAAATAATCACGATGCGGTTACAGCATCTTGAAAACGAAACTGGTAATCTAACATGGGCAGCGCATTCATCTGCAGCCAGGGTTGTATTGGAGCAGGCAGAAGCATTGGACCAGATGCCGCTTAGCCTGGCAATTACGCATCTTATTTCAGCAACAAGTTTACCGGCTTATTGCGCGCGATGGGGAGATGAGGGCAAGCGCATGGCTGTAGTAAACGAAGTGATAGCGCAGGCAGCTGAGTTTGAGGAGCAATCTGCTATCGCTGGCATAGCAGCAAGTATGCAGGGCTTTCTGAATAGCCTGTTGTCTTGCGAAGATGTGCCGGCAGATCAGAGTGTGGATGCAGTAGTATTGATGACTGTGCATAAAGCAAAGGGTCTTGAATGGCCAGTGGTTTTTGCCATGAATAAGTTGAATGATTCCGGTTATTGCAGAACTTTGTTTAATACGATTCACGTTTCTCATCCGCAGGATATCGGGCTCAGTAATTTGCTAAGTGGTCAGAAAATCATCTTTTTACCCTGGCCGTTTGCGCTGAAAAAAAGCCTGGCTGGTGTTTCCCAGGATCTTGATATCCGTGCAGGCGAATTGGATTTGCGACTGGGATCAGGATTACGAAATCAAAAAGAAGAAGATCGCTTGCTGTATGTTGCGTTGACCCGTGCACGTGATCATATCGTGCTACCAATTTTCAACGGCGAAACATTTTGTGAGTTGGAAAGCAATAGCCGTGGTGGTATAACCGGGTTTCTAAATGCGGAAGAATTAAACTCCTGGCTTGGTGGCAAAGAAGAAAAATCGTTGCGAGAGAAGTCACCAGGCATAACTGCAAGGGTAATCAAAAGACCTGCTCTGAGTGCGGTAGATTTAGCCAATTTAATGGCTAATGTCCACCAAAATGAAAAGGCTGGTACTGTTGAGATCTATCGCTCTGCTGTATGTACTCCAACAGCATACGACCTGAAATACATCAGTCCATCGTCTTTAAATATGGACGGCTCAGGCGTTTTGATAAAGCTGTTGGGCTACAAGCAGGAAATGATTCATGTCAATAACCTTTCTGTTGATCAATATGCGAATCTTGGAACCTGTGTACACAACGTCATTACTTCGTGGCAGGCATCACAGCCGCAGGCCGTGCGATTGAAGAAGATAGCAGGTTTGATAGAAGGTTATGGAATGGCCGCATATTTATCTCTCGAAGAGTTGGACCGGCGGTGTGCAGTGTTCTCAAGCTTTATTCAGGATACCTATAAGCCTCAAGCGATGTTTCACGAACTACCACTTACAAGTATGTGCCCTGACTCCGGCCAGGTGGTTTCCGGTATTGCTGACCTGGTATTGCAAACAGACAAAGGACTTGTGCTGATTGATCATAAAAGCTTCCCAGGGCATTTTGAATCAATGGCAATGAACCCGCAGAGTGAATTTTACGCAGGGAAGTATTCCGGACAGCTGGATGCTTATGCGAAAGTGCTAACACAGAGTTTTGGACAGCCGATTGTTGGGAAATTGGTTCATTATGTGGTCCAGGGGACGATTGTAGAGATACTGAATTAAATTGTGATAGAAACAATATCTTTTTGGCAGTTAACCCCTTAACACCGAATTCTTGACTCGACTTCATGAGTGCAAAAGGAGTCCACGTCCTCTCAGACGAGCATACCTCCATTTCTTCAATATACTGACCAAGGACCAAAGCCATGTGAGTGCCGCCTTCGTAGTAATCGTACCATTCGCCGTCATTTTCCTTCACTATAAAAAAATCTCATTCACACCCCCAAGGTGCAAATGAAAATATCTTCATAGAGTTCGTTGTAAGCTCGAAAAAAATTCTGATATGGAAAACTTCAATTCCAATTTCAATTTTTCCTTTATGAACGTATCTCATTACTGCTTTTTAACTACTAAGCTATTGCGAGCCTGTCGGGTCTTGAAGGTAATAAACTCTACCTCAAGCCAGTATACCGTAATTCAATTTGCTCTTCTAATATCGCTGTCGTCCTAACTAATCAACATGAAACTTTAACTTGTCACATAGTTAGAACTTTACTCTGTTTAAACCATTATCTAATCAACCCACTGTACGAAATCAGGATTTTCCTCATAAACTTTCCTCAAAAGCTTTGCTACGTCGCTGCCAGGATCTTTGATCGTAATAATCAACGTATCGATGGCGCGTGTAAGCGGAATCAAAGACCATAAGTACACAAACTTATGTCGTCTCTCCTCTAGGGATTCTAGAGCTAACTCGTTACCACCGTCATCAGAAAATTTTTCCATTTTCCATTTAATGAATTGATCAAGTTCCAAACAAACTACCGTCCAACCTTCTAGGCCTCGGCAAGATTCGTATTGAAGCAATCTATGCTGATTTACGTCAACAGCATATTCGGTTCTTAGGTCAAGGCTTGTCCCATCCCAAATGTTGATGCCCATCTGTTCAAACTCGGACTTGAATTTGAAAGTGCTCGATTTAATTGTATCCTTGTATTTATTTATGGTAGTTCCTTTTGTCACAAGGCTGGGGGGAACGAGAAACAGCATTTCATATTCGGAGTTTCCTTTTCTTTTGCATTCCTTCAGGTGTAATTCATGAAGCTCTTTAGTATATGCACTTAAGGAAACTACGATTTTCCCACCGATCAGTTCTTGCTTAGGCTCCAGTTCCCAATTTATGCCAGCGGCTTTCGCATATTTATTAACAAATGAGACCAAATTAACCTCCTGACGGAGACCTCGTTTCTCGTTTGTCTTCTTGAAATCGATATCTGGCTTTAGCCCTTGAATCCAGTTACACTTTTTAGCCGATCGAATCAACTGGTCGATACCATCAGCCACGATGGTTTTATTTTTCCCGAAGATTTTAAAGATTAGCTTTTTCTCAAGATCATTCCAGTCTTGGGCTTCATCAATTAATATGTAATCCCAAGCCACTTTATCGTGTTTGCTGCGCATTAAATCCTGAATTTCCTTTTCTTGGATGAGACCTTCATCAATGCAATTGTTCAACTCTTCCAGATATTCCTGGTATTTTGTTATAAAATCAGGGATAAACTTGACATCTTTTTCTGGGTCAACAGGATTGCTTACCAAACCGAATCCGATTATTAACTCGAACACAAATTTATGGAGCGTTGTGATGTTCACCGAATAACTGTCCACGCCATCAGGGATCTCAGCCAATGCCAGAGTTCGCTTAATGTCACTAACTAAGGCATGATTATACGTAAGAATTAATGATCGTGCACCATTGTTAATAGCTAGATCGCATGCGATCCTCAGTAATTTCATGGTTTTCCCCGTTCCAGCTCTGCCGGCAATAACGATAAGCTTCACTCCAATTGCCTGCGCATACTGTTGATCGTCAAGTAATTTCTTTGTGATTTGCTCAATCTTCTTCCTAGTTAAATTCCCAACCCCTTCTTTCACTTTTGTAAACAAATCAAATGCTTCTGACATTCGATTGTAGTCAAATTGGTCGTTATGTTTTAAGCTCGAAAAGCTGCAGTAATTTTTATAGTTTCCATCCTTGTCTCTCCCATTGTAGGGTGGTTGCTGTACGCAAGCGAGCTGCATAAGAAAAGGGAAGGAAAATATGTTTGGAAGATAATTGTGCTTGGTATACAGCTTATCGTTGTTACTTAGCAAAGATTTAATAGACTGCCAATCTATATTTTTTAGCCAAATGAAGTTTGCGATATATGGAGAAAAGTTGAGGCGATCCGCGAAAAAGTTTTTCAGAGAATACTTTTGATTTTCGCTTTGAGTGGTAGCATCGGACCACCTATTTTTGTACTTTACTAACAGATTTAGACCATTTAGTTGTACATCTTCCGCCCTATGTCTTTTTGATTCGAAACAAAAACAGAAATTATTAACAAAAACAGTTCTTTCAGTCAGAGATAACTCGTCTTTATTTGGCCCGACCGCTTTTGTTTTTAGTTTGCATCGATAATTGTCAAAAGAGCCTAATGCTATAAGATCCACATCTTTTGTAGTCTGACCGAATAGCGTTGCATTACAAATGATTAATATCTCTCCGTTTATTTCTTTAGTACTAAACTCCTTTTCGAACATTTGTTTCAACGAAAGGGCATCTTGAAACTCATTGGTTTCATTATTCCCTTTAATGTTTATAGTGACCGACATAAGGATTGTCTTTAGATGTGCAACTGCTTTGAAACGATCAAAACGTTGATGTCATCTGAATATTATAGGAATTTCAGATTAATTGCAATTACTATGGCCCGCTGTCTCTGAAAATAATTACGTGTTAAGATTGAACCTGCTTCTTTTTCGATAGGTTCATAAGTGTCTTAATAAGGGTTCCCCAGCCTAAATAGGGATGACGCAGAGGATACAATTGATTTGAATTCAAGGAAGCCCGTTTTAGAAAAGGCAACTACATGCTCAGATACTAATACCCGAATACTTCGACATATACAGTCGATCAAAAACGGAACTTAAATGTTTAACCTTGCTCGATGGATTTCTAGATATTCTTGCTTAGGGAAAAGGCGTTCATCCTTCGGCAAAGTAATTGGTCGGCCATGAATGGGTTGTACCTCTTTGAATAGGGGTTAATCCTTAGCGATTCGATCAGAGACAAGAATCTTATATTGAGAATCGATACTTATGTAATATCTGTCGAATAGTCTGTCCATTAGTGGTGAAAGGAGCAAGCCGTTCGTTGGATCGATTCTTATCATGGTGTTTTCGCTCCAAGGGATAATATGCGACGCGCATAGTAATGATCTTGTAGAGATGCCCGTAATGCAACACGCGCCTCTATAATTTTCCTGCAATTGCTGCGCGAATATTTTTTGAGCAGTCCCGCGTGTTTTGACTTTTCCGTAGACGTCCTCAACTGAATAATCTTCTTGTTGCATTTTTTTATGAAGCATAACCTCGAGTTCTAAAGTTTCGCCATCAGTTTCGGAACTCCCGTCAAAACCCAGATGTGATATCGCAAGAAAATCTTCTTTTTTGATCTGATTCATTCCATACTGACTAAAAAAATTCGCCCAATCTTTCCCTCGAGGTTTCCAGCTCCACGAGTAATCTTGGAGATCTGAAGCCAGAACATATCGTTCTAAGCGCAGAGGTTTTACAACTGATATGCTTATATTGACGTCATTGAACGTTTGTTTCTGTTTAGTAACGTTTACCAAGTCACCTACTTTCCCACATCCATAGAAATAAAATACTCCGTTACGGGAGGCGTTCTTGGGTCGGCGGTAGAGGAAGAGATCACCTGGATTGATCTTATTATATCTAGCGGTAGAATATCCATATTTCACAAAGTCGACGTCTTCGTGCGAATGTGGCTCGCCGGCCGCGTCTAGAATAAAAAAATTGGTACTTGGCGATGCGAGTTCATCTTTATAAAGTTCTTGAATCAGGTTTTTCATGGTTGATAAGGGTAGCGGAAGGGATATGGATATAAAACGAATTCAGCCGACTTTAGCGACGATCGATAGAACGAAATATTATCAGAAAAATTGTGCCGGTCCTGGCTGGGTTCATGTTGAAATTCTGATGGGTTCACAGAACAGCTATCGAAATTTATTACCCAGGAAAAGAATTTTTTGATAAACGGCATTGTCTCATCAATCAACTTGTTCAAACGATTTAGGGAAAGAGCATAGAAGTTAATAGGTTTTCGCGACTCGGTTCATTTGGCCATAAAATCCAGATTCGCATTTGTGTTTCCTATGCACAGGAAGTTATCTGCGCGACGGAATAACAAATGCATTGCTAGGTTGGGTTATTCAGAGAAATTCATATATAGGTACAAGTTAGGAAAATAAGATCCGATCTTTGACAGCAAAGTTGCCCTCTAAGATGTTGCATGCCTTATTCTGATTTGTCTCTCTATGAGAGCCAAAAAATTAAGGCAATCTGTTTCTACGAAACGTGGTGTTCTTTATCGTGATTTCAATAAGGATGCACCAGCGATTGCCATAAGGCCGAGGTAAATGGGTGCAGCAGAAGTGTATCCTCCACCATCTGACGCATAGTCACCTGTCCAATGCGCCCCTAGATTTGAAAGTTTTACTATCCGGCCGGTGCTATCGAACAGATTCACAAAAAATAAAAGTACACTTAATAAAGGTGGTGCCAGCAAAACATATCCAATAATTTGGGTAGCCTGCGATGGTGTTTTTTCGTTGGGTGGTATTATCGGTTCTTCCATTGTTATTTTGTACACAATATATGAGTAAGACAGAGTAATGCCTAATTACGAGCTCAGAAAAATACAACTGTTACTCAAGCCTAAAATTAATAACTCGTGGCATTCTAAAGTTGTACTACCTGAGTCCAGGCATGCATTTAGTATGTTTGTGTTAATGGAAATTTAATATCTTGTGTGTCGCCTTCAATCCAAATCCATCTTACATGCTTCAAACCGGACTCTACGAACAACTTATCACAACCGTAATCTCGCAAAAGCTCTCCCAACTTGATCGAGCTCACTATTATGTTCATACCACCAAGCTTGATCCTGCAGAGGCATCAAGGTATCTGAGCTTATCATTATCCGAGGCCATCCGATTTGCTTTAGATGAAATTAAGGATGGAAACAGGGCGCTTCAGCAAATAGAGCTTGCAAACCGGATTATCGGATTTTTGGCAGAGGAACTGCCCAACTCCGACTTTAGTGAAAACCTCATTGACACTGAAGGAAAAATTTTGGAAGCGGTGCTAATCAATCTTGATAGCGGATATGCCGACCTTGCCGCGAGGGTGCGCGAAATTATGCCATACACCCGTTTGAGTCAAAGTGAATTGTTTACTGGAAGCAACGCAGGTATATCGCTTGAAAGCGAATTAAAAAAAGAAATACTATCCGCGGATGAAATTTGCTGGCTTGTATCCTTTATTCGATTTTCAGCAGTAAGGATATTTGCGGCAGAGCTGGAGGAGTTCACGCATAGTAGTAGAAAGCTCAAAATAATTACTACTTCCTACATGGGTGCAACTGAGGCTAAAGCAATTGACTTCCTGTCCAAACTTCCCAATACGACGATCAAAATATCTTACAATACCTCTCACGAACGACTACACGCCAAAGCCTATCTCTTCCTCCGGAAATCAGGGTTCCACACCGGATATATTGGATCATCTAATCTTTCCAGATCCGCATTAACGAACGGTTTAGAGTGGAACCTGAAAGTCACCTCTAGAGAGATCCATCATATAGTTGACAAATGTCAGAAAACGTTTGACACCTATTGGGAAGATAAAGATTTCGAATTGTATGAATCAGGTCGGGATGATCAGAAACTCCGTACGGCGCTAAGCCAACAAAGTCTGTTAGAAGCCAACGCGATTTCAACTTTTTTCGATCTAAACCCTTTTCCGTATCAATCAGAAATATTAGAAAAGCTTCAATCAGAACGTGAAGTTCACCATCGCTTCCGGAACTTGGTTGTCGCCGCAACTGGAACAGGAAAAACGGTAATCTCTGCATTTGACTATAAAAAATTTAAGAATAACAATCCGCGAGCCAGATTACTTTTCATAGCACATAGGCAAGAGATCTTAAAACAAGCTCAGCAGACATATAAGCATGTTTTACGTGATGCAAACTTCGGTGAATTATGGGTCGACGGCCAAAGCCCCTCAAAATTTGATTATGTGTTTGCATCGATCCAGACACTAACAAACCAGCACGACACACTTAGTCTTACAGACAGTTTTTATGATTATGTAGTGATCGATGAAGTCCATCATATTACAGCTGAAAGCTACCGACCTATACTGAAGAGATTTACACCATTAGTACTTTTAGGTTTAACGGCGACACCAGAGAGGACCGATGGTGCTGACATCTTAAAAGATTTTTCGAATGTGATCGCTGCCGAAATTCGATTGCCAGAAGCGCTAAACCGGAAGCTGCTTTGTCCTTTTCAATATTTCGGACTGTCTGATAACGTAGATCTTACCCAAGTGTCATGGCGTAACGGGCGATATGAAATTGGCGAGTTGACGAGAGTTTACACTGAAAATGACAGGCGAGTGAATGATATTCTTTCTAATTGTGAAAGGTACTTAACTGATATAAATAAAGTAACCGCTCTAGGTTTTTGTGTAAGCATTGAACATGCAAAGTTCATGGCTGATAAATTCATTCTTGCAGGTCTAAAGGCGGCTTGTCTCACTAGTGAAAATTCGGATGACCGGGTTGCAATTAGACAGAAACTGCAAAAGGGCGAAATCAATTACCTATTTGTGCGAGATATTTTCAATGAAGGTGTTGATATTCCTGAAATTGATACAGTTTTGTTTTTGCGGCCAACTGAGAGTCTCACTATTTTTCTTCAGCAGTTGGGCAGGGGGCTTCGTTTAGCCGATGGCAAGGATTGTTTGACAGTGCTTGATTTCGTCGGCAACTCCAGGCCAGAATATGATTTTGAATATAAATTCAGAGCGCTGGTTGGTAAAACTCATACTTCAATTGTAAAAGAAATTGAAGATGACTTCCCTCACTTACCGCTTGGGTGTTCAATTATACTTGAAAAGAAGGCAAAGAAAATTATCCTCGATAATATTAAGCAAGCGACTGGATTTAATCGCAAGCAACTAGTTGAAAAGATCAAGAATTTCAGACATCAATCTACCATGCCTTTGACTTTGAAGAATTTTTTAGATTTTCATGGGCTAGAGCCACAACTGATTTACAAAAAAGGTAGTTGGAAACAATTATGTTATGAGGCTGACATTATTCCGCAGTTCGATGAACCCAATGCTAAGGAAATTATTGGATGCATCAAACGATTGCTAAGATGTAATTCGATGACTTATTTGAACTTTTCGACTTTTGTAATATCAGATCAATTCGATCATCAAGCGCTGTCCTCAGAGGAAAAAGTTATGCTTTTGATGTTACACTATGATCTATGGCAGCAACCTGGCCCTCAAATAAATATTACGGCGATAACCGGTGGGCTAGCACGATTGGCATTAAATCCAACGTTGAAATCAGAGTTGGCTGAAATTCTGGATTTGTTGAAATATTCAATCGATTTTATTGAGCGACCAGCAAACCTTCCTTTCATCTTTCCCCTCAAGTTGCACAGTCGCTATAACAGAAATCAAATTCTGGTCGCGCTTGGCTTACACACCTTTGAAAAAGCATCTTCAAATCGGGAAGGAGTCGCTGAAAATAAGGTAATCAACGCGGAGGCCCTCTTTATCACTTTGAAAAAGTCAGAAAGGGAATACTCACCCACCACAATGTATGAGGATTATGCTATCAATGACACTCTTTTCCATTGGCAGTCACAAAATGCAACATCAGAAAACTCCGTCAAAGGACTTTCTTATATACACCACCAAAGGTTAGGGAAGAAGATTTTAATTTTTGTTCGCGAACAGAACGACGATGAGTATGGAATCACGATGCCCTATATATTTCTTGGAGAGGGGGAATTTGTTAGTTCACAAGGATCAAAACCTATGAGCATCGAATGGAGACTAAAGCAACCTATGCCTGCTTATCTATGGAAGGATAGTGGAAAACTTGCAGTGGGATAAAGCTTGCATCGCTGGTTAGATTACCGATAATGTTCCTTTAACCAAAATGCTTCCAACTTGTATGAAGGATGATCAGGGAAAAATAGTCAACGTTGTAGCTGGAGTAGTAATCTGGAACGAGAAAATTTTGTGCGTACAAAAGGGAGCACATAAATATGAATATATCAGTTATAAGTATGAGTTCCCCGGCGGAAAAGTGGAGTCTAGCGAAACTAAAGAGGCAGCATTGATCCGGGAAATCCGCGAAGAGTTGCAACTCGAAATCCAAGTAGTTCAGCAATTGCCTGTGGTAGATCACCAATATCCGGACTTTAGGATATTTTTACAAAGTTTCGTATGTACTGCAGCTAATAATAAGATATCGTTGACCGAACATATTGCCTATCAGTGGCTTGCCGCAACTGAATTGCTGCAACTTGACTGGGCAGCGGCTGACATACCTGTAGTTCAAAAGCTGCAGCAATTATCCATGATAGATATTTTTCACTAGTTGTAGCCTTTTGGTGTTAAGTTCCAGCTAAGTGAATGAATATTTTTCAGTTGATATGAACTCTTTTAGCCAACATTATGTGATAAATTATCTTTTACCATTAATCCTGCCGGATCTATGACTAGATCTATAACTGGAAGAAAGAGTTTCTATCGAACTTCTCTGACTTGCTATGGAACGAAACGCTGACAATGGCGATAACACTACACTAGGGTACTCCCTATGTCTTTGCGGATTTTCCGCCGCAATTAGGTATTTAAGCCAATTTGAAGATTTAGGTTTTCCAAGAATAGACCGTCTGGTTAATTTGCTAAAAAATGTAGTATTTTGAGGTCGCTAACTTCAAAATACTAGTTCTTCACATATTTACAACCTTCGAATATGCTATAACACAATTACTTAGCTTTACGAATTACCGAATTTATGGCAAAAAAATACATTTTTAGTGGTCATGAATCCTTTCAATGCCGGCAGCTTTGGTTAAAGAAGGGCTATGACCTGATTAAATCTGGGAAATCTTTCAATGATGAAGATGCAGTAGTTGTACTGGGAGTGGGAAAAAATATGGTGACGTCCATTCGTTTTTGGATGAAGGCATTTGATCTCCTGTCAGCTGACGATGTGCTAACTCCATTCGCAGATAAGCTATTGGCTGATGATGGTTACGACCCGTACCTGGAGGATGAAGCAAGCCTATGGTTATTACACTACCAATTAGTAAAGCGAGGTTTTTCGTCGAGTTACTCAATTGTCTTTAATGAGCTGCGCAGAGAGAAAATGGAATTTACCAGAGACAATTATATTGCCTACATTAAAAGAAAATCATCGATTGAAAAATCTTTCCAGGCAAATGAAAAAACACTCTTGGAAGATTTTTCAGTGCTGTCAAAAATGTATTTGCGTTCCGATGCGCAAGTTAAGGACAAAGAAGATAATTTTTCCGGACTACTCACAGAATTAGACCTTGTTAAGTCTTTCAGTAAAGGGAGGGAAGACTTTTTCTTAATTGAAAATAGTGAAAGGCGCGAAATTCCTGATGAAGTAATCTTATTTGCCATTCTCGACACTGAAGGTTTCGATTTATCAATTAATTTAATCAATCTTGAACAGGATTACAACGGGGTAGGAACTGTTTTCGCAATGAACCGGTCAGGAATACTTGCAAAGATTGAGAGTATTGCTGCAAAGCATCGGTACATCATTTTTAACGATCAGGCAGGCGTTAAGGAAATACAATTCAAAAAGAAACCTTCCGCATTATCAATTTTGGATAAATATTATGCAAACTAAATTCACCACATCTACCAACATTATACGTGATTCCGGCCGGGAAATACACTATATACCGACACCGAATGCTACCAGAGTTGTCAATCAGATCACCAGTGATTTTAAGAATGGTATTCGTTCTTTCAATCTTATCGGGTCGTATGGTACGGGTAAATCCTCTTTTTTATGGGCATTTCAGCAAAGCTTGATTAAGAAGAAAAAATTCTTTGCAATTAATTTATTGTCCAACCCCGCAGTTGAAGTGATCAATTTCATCGGAGAATATAAATCTGTCATTACTGCGTTTGCAGATTTTTTTGAGATCAATCTATCAAAGCACAAGAGTGAAAATATACTCTCGGAAATTTTTAACCAGTATCATGATTTAGGCAAGAAAAGCCCATTACTTGTCATCTGCATTGATGAGTTTGGTAAGTTCCTGGAATTTGCATCTCAAAATTCTCCGGAAAAAGAGTTATACTTCATACAACAACTTTCAGAATTTGCAAATAATCCTGATCACAACATAATTCTGATCACCACCATTCATCAAAACTTTGATGCGTATGCATTTGGTTTAAACAATACGCAGAAACAGGAATGGTCAAAAGTAAAAGGTAGGTTCAGAGAAATTACGTTCAACGAACCAATCGAACAGCTACTTTTCCTTGCTTCAGAACACCTGAAGACTGGAAAAATGGAAAAGAAGGTTGAATCCGATATACAACTCGCCTTGGCACTTACTAAAAAGTCAAAAGTGTTTAATATTAATCCCGGCTATGCGAGCGAGGTTTCCGAAAAACTGTTTCCCCTTGATTTGATGGCGGCCAATATACTAACGCTTTCTTTGCAAAAGTATGGACAAAATGAAAGGTCATTATTTTCATTTCTCGAATCCACGGATCATACCGGAATTAACAGCTTTGATAAAACGCAAAATCCTTTTTATAATATTGCCTGTGTATATGATTATCTTGAATTCAATTTTTACTCTTTTATCAGTTCTCGATATAACCCGGACTTCGCGACCTGGGCTGCCATCAAAAGCTCTTTAGATGCAGCAGAGCGATTGTTTGATGATGAAATATCAAACTATGGCAAAATCTTAAAGACCATTGGACTGCTTAATATGAATTCAGTTGCGGGGTCTGATTTGGGAAAGGAGTTTTTAGTTAAATATGCAGCCATTTGTCTGGGTATTAAAGACGCGAGCAAACTGATAGATAACCTGGAAAACAAAAAAATAATTCTTTTCCGTAGTTATAATAGGCGGTTTGTATTGTCGGAGGGAACGGACTTAGATATTTCTTCTGCCTTAATAGAAGCGGGGAAAAAAGTAAATGAAATCAGCGATATAGCGACACTGTTAAACAGGTATTACCCGTTACCACCTGTCTTTGCTAAATCTTATTCTTATCTCAACGGGACACCGCGGATTTTTGAATTCAAAATTTCTGAGCATCCTATTTCGGAAGTTCCCATGGATGAAATTGATGGGTTTATTAATCTAATTTTCAATGAAAAAATAACTATTAATGAAGTCAAAAAGGAATCTGTCGATCAGAAAGAAGCTATCATTTACGGATTCTATCAAAATTCAAAAGTGATCAATAATCAGCTTTTTGAGATTGAAAAAACAAAAAAAGTAATTGCGGAAAATGAAGAAGACCGCGTCGCCGTAAAGGAGCTCAATAACATTTTGCTTCATCAGAAAAATTTGCTGACGCACTATATCATGAACAACCTGTACTCAAAGAAATCTGACCTGAAGTGGATTTTCAAAGGGCAGGTAATAAAAATTGCCAGTAAGAAGGATTTCAACAAATTACTTTCTCAAATATGTCTGCAGGTGTATCCAAAAACACCGGTGTTTAAGAACGAACTGGTTAATAAGCATAAAATATCCGGTTCTATTCATACCGCCAAGAAGAACTATCTCCGAGCTTTGGTTGATAACTGGAACAAGCCGGATCTTGGTTTTGAGAGTAATAAGTTCCCGCCAGAAAAGACGATTTATCTAACGCTGTTAAAGGAAAATGGTATTACGTTATATTCAGATCAGATAAATTTCAGTACACAGGTTTCTAAAAAATCGTCGTTTAATCACTTATGGGATTACTCAATTGAGTTTTTAAACAGTGCAAAGCAATCCCGGAGGTCGATTGCTGAATACATGGCCCCACTTACGAAGCGGCCATTCAAATTGAAACAAGGGTTAATAGACTTTTGGGCTGCGTCTTTCTTTTTTATTAAACGTGATGATTACGCATTGTTTGGTGAAAGCGGCTACATCCCCTACATTACGGATGAAGTGCTGGAGCTTATGTTAAAATACCCGAATGATTACGAATTTAAAACGTTTGATATTGAAGGTGTTAAGCTGGATATTTTTAACAGTTATCGCGTATTCCTGAATCAGCATTCCAAAGAAAAGCTCGATAACCAAACCTTTATTGAGACGATTAAGCCTTTTCTTACTTTTTATAGAGGGTTGCCAGAATATTCACGGCATACAAAACGATTAAAAAAGGAAACCCTTGCATTGCGTGATGCAATCGGGAATCCGAAAGATCCGGAAAAATCATTCTTTGAAGATTTTCCAATGGCTTTAGGTTATACTGAGCAGTCCTTACAAAAGTCTAAAGAAAAATTACATGCTTATATAACTAAATTGCAAGATTCTATTCGTGAATTGCGGGGTAGTTATGATGGCTTATTAAACCGCTTTGAAGTGTTTATCTTATCAGAATTTATCGGGGAAGAGCTGTCCTTTGATAATTATAAAAAGAGATTGCAGGGCAGGTTTAAAAAACTGAAAAAGCATTTATGTTTGCCGCATCAGAAGACCTTCATTCAACGATTAGATTCAGGGTTGGATGATAGAAAAGCGTGGCTTAATTCAATAGGCCAAGCAGTCCTCGGTAAATCTCTTGAAATTATCCGGGACGAGGAGGAATTTTTGCTGCATGACAAGTTTAAAAACATCATGCTGGAGCTCGACAGCCTGACCAATCTTTCTCCCGCTGATCTCGATGAGGAAAAGGAAGACATATTAGGCATCGAAATGAGTTCATTTGTTAACGGTATCCAAAAGAGTTTAGTGCGGTTGCCCAAAACGAAGAGAGCTGAAGTAGGCAAAGTTGAAAATCTTATCAGGACGAAGCTTTCAAAGGATAAGACACTTAATATAGCAGCGCTCGCAAATATTCTAAAAGACTTATTACAAAAATGAAAAAAGTCAGGCATTTATTAGGAATTTCAGGGGGAAAGGACAGTGCTGCACTTGCTATCTATATGAAGGATAAATATCCTCAACTGGATATTGAGTATTATACCTGTGATACGGGGAAAGAATTAGCAGAGACTTATCAGTTAATTAAAAATCTTGAAATTTATCTGGGAAAAAAGATTATTCAGCTCCAGGCGACTGACGGAAAAAATGAAGATCCCTTTGATCATTTTCTAAAGATGTATGGGGGGTATCTGCCGTCTTCCAATTCAAGATGGTGTACAAAGAAACTGAAACTCGAACCCTTTGAGAAATTTGTCGGCAACGACCCGGTGATTTCTTATGTTGGTATAAGAGGTGATGAGGACCGGGAAGGATATATTTCCCGAAAGTCCAATATTCAAAGTATTTTTCCTTTCAGGCAGAATATTTGGAGTGAAGACGTAATTATTAAAGTCCTTTACAATAAAAATATTGATCAGCTTCTAAGGTTGTATAAGAGTCTGGATTTCGCCGCTACTACAAACCGATTTGAGCAAATCTTGGCGCAGCCGGTTTCCCAATCTTATACTGCCATTCAAAAGCTCCAACAGTTCATGGAAACTGATGTAAAGGTGTTCAATTCTATGGTATTTTCCTTCCTCAAAACAACAGACTATCCTTTGGCACAGGAACATGGTTTTGGCCTTATTGACAATGATGAGATTTTAATCAGGGATGATATTTTCAATATTCTTGAAAAAAGTGGCGTGGGTATACCACAGTATTATAAGAAAGTTGATTTTGTAGTAAATGGTAAAGAAGGCCAGTATGCCCGCAGCCGGTCTGGCTGTTATTTCTGTTTCTTCCAGCAAAAAATTGAATGGGTATGGCTCTATGAGCAGCACCCTGAACGGTTTGCCAAAGCAATGGAATATGAAAAGGATGGCTATACTTGGTGCCAGGATGAATCGCTTGCAGAATTAGTTCTACCCGAAAGAATGCAACGGATAAAAGAAGATTTTATCAAAAAACAAGAGAAGGCCGGTATTACAAAAAAAGATTGGAAAGATATTGTTTTAGAAGAAGCTGAAGGGGAAGGTTGTGCTGCTTGTTTTATCTAATTTATTAATATAGAATAAATTTTTCTGGAATTTTGTTTGACCATATAAATACACATACAAAAGTTCGCCGTCTTGGCTATCTAAAGCTACTAGTGCAGCAATATTTTGATAAAGATTTTATATCTATTAGTTCTTTCAATAAATACTTTGAAAGAATCAGTGGGTCTAATGAAATTCAACAGCAACTAGAAAATTATTCCTTTTATTATAGGAAGGATAGTAAAGGGATTATTGAATCTTTAGGAACCGGTGCTTCGTCTGAGCCTTATACTCGACTAGCTGAATCTCTCTCGATCATAGCAAGAAACAATTATTCATACATTTTAACGAAATACGCTAAAGTTTACAAAGTGATTCAAGAACGTTATCAAAAGGAAGGGAATAAGTTCAAATTTATTGAAGAGCAAAAAGTTATTCAGCCAATATCACTGTTTGATCTTAATGTGGGAACTGGAAATGTTTTCGTTTTAAACGCATTGGATAAATTTTTTTTTCTAAAACAGTTGTTGCAAAAAGATTTCTTCTACATCAAAACAATACTATCAATTCTTTCAAAAGATGCATCTTCTGGCGACACAAAATTTGGTAAATATGCATTTGTTAAGCAATTATTTCTTGAGGAATTAAGTGATCAGATTACACGTTATCTTGCTATACCGTATCTAGATAAAGATTTGAGGAACAAGGCGATTGACTTTGAAAGAAAACAAAAAAGTAAGACCTTGAAGATAAGAAGTTATGAAAGCATCATTGAGCCTCGCATCAGCTGGCTTCTAGATCTTGATTTGATAGATCAAGTTAAGCATAAACAAAACATCTTAAAGCTTTCCGGGTCCGGAACTAAATTGTTAGGCAAAATTAATGAGATATTCGACATTGACGCGTTTGTGGAGAGTGACTACGTAAAAACCTTTTCATTAATTTATGATTTAAATCCAAAAGCGGACTTCGAATCAGATAAAAAAATAGAGAAATATTTAAATTATGCTTTCATAAATTTTAAGACCCTTGCACCAAATCGAATTGCTGCTTCTCAAGCTATTGAATATATTGCTATTATGTGTTTGCTTAGAGAAGGAATTCTTCTCGAATATGGGGAGATAAAAAGATATTTGTTTAAATTAGATGGAAAAGGTTACATAATGGATTGGTTTCCTTCTGAAAATGACGGCTCATTAAAGAAAATTACTTAGGCAATGGATTTTGAAAATTATAAACTGACAAATAACCCTTTCCGAATTAGCCCATCTAACACAGCAGAGGAGTTAGTTTGGATAGGCATGGACAAATTGAAAGAAAAACTTAATCAACGAATACAGAGCAGTATAGCAACATCTCCTTCAAGAATAGTGATTAACTGGGGAAGATATGGAAGCGGTAAGACTCATGCGGCTAATTATTATACCAAAACAAATTTTATTCATGACAATTTTGGCAAGAAGACTAAAAATATAAAAGTAAATCTACCTAGAAGTACAAAAGATCCCGTACAATCGTTTTTAAGATCGTTAATGGGGCAATTAAATTTTGAAAATATAGTGGAAGATTTTGGCCTGGTGAAGACCGAGTTTAAGGCAGAGGCTCCGCGTATTATTGAAGCAAATACTACAGATAGTATAATAGGACTTTTTTTAAAAAAATTTCTTGGAGTGGACGGAGTTCAAAACTCTCTATTTCCAGAAATAGGATTTGAAAATTCAAAGGACGCCTTAAGGGACTATCTATATGGTGATATAACAAAAGCCACTCTCAAAAAACTCAATTTGCCCCTCGGATTAGAGGATGATGAGCAAATTGTAAATCTATTAAGCGGTATTTTTAATACTATCACCCATCAAAAAAAAATTTATTCCGCAGTCTTTCTTTGGATAGATGAATTCGAAGACATTGAGTCATTGCCAAAAATTACTCAAGATAGATTCACTACTTTTCTTCGACAGTTAATTGATAAAACCCCTAATAATCTTACAATTTTTCTAAATTTTACATTAAAAGGTTTTGATGCATTCGAAGATTTGTCGATCATTCTTGGTGAGGCCTTAGCATCAAGGGCAAAAATTCATATTGATTTCGATGAACCAAATGAGGAAGAATCTTTAATATACATTAGAAATTTACTAAATCATCCAAATTTTAGAAAACCGGAATTTATAAATGATAATGATCTATATTATCCATATCAGGAAGCGTCAATTAAGTTCATTATATCTAACATTGGTAGAAAATCGTTAAGAAAAATTAATGAGACATTGTCGTTAATTTTAGAATTAGCCTTATTAGAAAACCCAATCCCACCAAGTATTACAAAAGAATTTGTCGAGAAGATAAGTTCAGAAATTCCCTCATGGAAAAAATAGCAAAATGATTCTTGTTTTAGATGCATGTACAATATCCAACTTACTTCACATTGTTCAGGATAATAGTCTAATTAAACTTCTAGATAAATCTTTTGAGAATGTTTTTATAACTAAAGAAGTTATAGCTGAATTTGGTAGTAGCAAATTTGTATATTTATCATATTATGACAATTCCCGAGAAACACTAAATCAGTTAATTAGTGACTTACATTTATCTGATTATGTCAGTGAACTAGATTCTATCAAATATGAATGTATTCCTTTTGTAAGAAACTTTGCAATTGTATCTGGACAAACACTCAAGGAAAGCGATGGTGAATTTCAGAGTGCTTTATTGTCTCTATACCTTAGTCGATGGGGTGAAAATGACTTTATGGAAAACAGTAATCGGGTTCTTTTTGCGACCGACGATGGCAGGGCTAATACTTTTTTCATTGAACTTTTTTTATCTAATCAAATTGGAACAATCATTGATTCTATTGACATTCTTTGCATTTTCTATTTGAAGGGTTTAATAACTAAGAAGCATCTGCTAAAAAATGTTGATGCGATTTTAGGTCTCTATAGTTCTCCGTTAAATGAGTTAAAGCAAACAATCAGCAGAATCAAGGAACGGGATATTAAGGGTATCTTCCAATCTTACTTGACAAATCTTTTAGACATGTTATATGAGAATCAACTAGAATCTGTTTTTGATACATTACATGAGGGGGGGTATAAAAAAATGTATGCCGACTTTCCGAAATTGAAGGATCTAATACGAAAATTGTCAGTTAATGGAATAAATGGAAAGGCAGCTTACGTGAAAAGTCGGTATGATTTTATTTCAAACAATTTACTATGGGATGGTCATTTAGGAATCTCTAAGTAACCATTTTTTGCTTCTCTAATAAATCAATAAAACAATTATCGTTATTGTCAAAAAAAGATGGTTCGGTTTCCAGTTTTGCACGCATTTTATCAAATCCACCATTTGCATATTCTTCCATTAGCTTTCTGATGGCCAGAATGTCTTTTTCAATTTCTTTATCATCCTTATTCTCTAGCTCATTAAAATCAGTACTGTATTTAGCTAAGACACTCATTACAATATAGTCAGCCAAATCCTGCGGTTGCCAGTGTTTGATCTCTATGAATTTTTCCTTTTTCGAGCTTACGCTAAGCGGAATATGGTAATCGTTTTTAAGTCCAAGTAAGGCAGCATAAATATAGATTTCATATTTGGTAGAGAAATATTTCCCCTGCTCCCAAGCAGTTCCTTCACCGGCGGTTCCTGCCCGGCCTCCCTGGACGACCGTAAACTTCGTAATTAGGTCTTCATGAACAGCATCGTATTCAGGTGCTCTATCTTTAATTTTTTTAAGGAGTTCCATGTTAATTCAATGCTTTAAGGTTAGTGGACAAATTATTCCGGTTATCCCGTTCGGTTGCGAGTATCGAAGGCGAAATCATATAAACATTTCCAATCTTAATTTCAGCATTCGTTAATAATTCGTTCCTGAGACTTTCATTTTTGTAAAACTCTTTGCTCATTATAATACTCTGCTTGTAAACTTTACTGACAGTTTTACAAAACCCAATTGTATAGTCTTCGCCAAAGACAGACGTCGGAGCATCTGTAATGAGCGTATATAATTCTGCTGCCCTCCCGGAATTTTTAGCTGAGATAATTGCCATAATCGCTGACAATTTTACCAAAATCAAATTGCCGGTATTTATGCCCCGCAGCGGTATTCCGGCATCGTCAATTATCTCAGGCATGTAATTACCATTGGGGAGCTTACGCAATTTGATCTGCCCTTTCGCGGACCTATTACCGGAGGTCATCGCTTCGTAATGGGTATTAGCCTCCTTCTCCAATTGCGTAATCAGGCTATTGAAGACCCTGTCCCTTGTTGAAATTGCTACGCTTTCAAAATCAGTCAATATTTCTTTTTTTTCGATCAACCATGCGGGAATCTCACCGGTTACCAGTTCCTTTAGCTGGTCTTCCACACCTTTCAAAATATTTTTTGAATGCTCTATTTGCTGGCCAAGCTTTATTTTTTCTTCTGTATAATCTTTTACATATTTATTATGGACAGAGTATTCATCAAGAATGTGTTTAGCGGTTTCGGTAGTCAATAATGTCTCAGCCAGCAGTCGTTGAATAGTTTCTTCTATTCGCCCCACCTCGTTATTTGCATCCCTGACCTTCTTATTAAGGTTATTTCGTTTTGCAAGGGCCTCTTTGATGTCATCGTCAATTTCATTGATTCTGCCATTGAGTGACAGCCCGTTTTGGTATAACCGCTTGAAATCGTCACTAAAATCATGAAGTGTCAAGGGTTCCTCACTTTTCTTCACAGTCGTCTGTTGCGGCCGGTCCAGTAACTCCTTTATTTTTCTCCATTCTTCTGAATCAGTTTTCGCTTCTCTGTCACAAACGAGGCACCTTTCTTTTTCGAGCATCCATTCAAGGTAATTCGGCTCTGGTACATTAAACGGCAGGCGTGTTTGTAATTGATTGACAGTCTCATTTTCCAGTTGCAGGCGTGCCGCCTTTTCCGTTGCCATTTGCAACTTCCTTTGTTCATAAGCGGAGAACTTCCTTGCATATTGCTCATGCAATACTGTGGTGCCCTTAAGCACCCACTTGCTACGAAACATTTTTCTGTGGAAAGAGGTTTGTTCCCCTTTTAATTCTTCATTCAATTCATTCAGCCGAGCTAGTATATTCCTTTTCTCCTGCTGGAGTTCATTGACTCTTTGTGCATCTTCAATTTTATTTAATAGCTCTTCGCATCTCGCTTCCGCTCTTGACAGGTTTTCGTTTACTTCATTTAACTCAGCCTGTTGGCCTACGATTTTAGCTTCCTGCTTGACTTTGGTTGCACTTAGTTGCTCGCTTTTGCCGCTGTCTTTGCTTAATCTTTTTACGTCCCTATCATATTCATTGTTCGCCGATTTGGCAGCAGTAACGGCGATTGATTTGAGTTCATCATATCTTGCAATACTGGAAAGCGCATTAATCGCTTTGGTGAGACTGTCCTGTTTATTAAAATCAATGATAGATTCCACCTGTTCGCCCTGGAACCACAAATAATCTTTAATTTCAAAAGGAAGGATGGTTCTTAGAATCCGTTGCTTTTCTTCTTCATCGGATATTAGACGTGCCGTTAAATAGGAAAGATCCTTTTTCATAATTGACAGCTCGCTGCCATTGTCACCTATTGTTGTTCCATTGTCATTATTTGCGGAGTATCTTCTTTCAATAATTATGACCTTATCATTATCGAGGTCACGGAATGTGATGGCTACTTTGGCAGTGATTTTACCAACAGGAGTTTCATACCGGGTTTTGTCTGATATTAGGTTTTCTTTATACAATCCCGTCTTTATGAATTCCTTTTTGTTGCTCT
Source organism: Flavitalea sp. (assembly GCF_035489435.1). Classification (NCBI taxonomy): domain Bacteria; kingdom Pseudomonadati; phylum Bacteroidota; class Chitinophagia; order Chitinophagales; family Chitinophagaceae; genus Flavitalea; species Flavitalea sp. The sequence goes on along the minus strand of NZ_DATHKG010000023.1, from coordinate 43,768 downwards.
CAAAAACCTGGTCATAAAGCACCCAATAGAAGGCATCGTACAGTTTTGATTTGCCATAGCCGTTATCCCCAACTATCACATTAATCCCTTCCTTGAAAAGCATACTCGTTTTACCGGAATAGCACATGAAATTTTCAAGATCAATCTTATCAATTATCATGGTATTATTTATTGAGATACTGATTTATTTTCCTGGAAATCACACCTTCAGAATCACCATCAACGTTTCCATTAATAGCTATCTTAATTACTTCTAACAATTTTGTATTGGTTGGCTCCGCCATTTTCAATTTTTCAACCTTGTCTTGGGTGATATAATTCTTCTCGATAAAAAGAGGGTCGTCAAGGAAGGTTTTGTATATATTTTCTTTTGTCATACAGTTGAAAGTTCGGTTTGAATAGTATATATATTAAGATTGTAGTGCGCACAAACATTTCTGAATACATCTTCTGTAAAAAAAGGGTTTCTGGAAAGCGAAGCAAAATACATGACCCGCTCCAGTTCCTTTCTTACTAGCCCTTTTTCTAGCTCGAATGTATCAGCACCTTCAACTTCTTTTTCATAATCTGGTAATACGACCAGATCATGAATAACAGCATTATCTTTAGCGGGATGCTTTCTCAGTATTCTTCCCCTTCTCTGGATAAATTGACGTGGGTTGCCGGTACTGCTACAAAAGATCGCTGTCTCTGCCCTGGGAATGTCTACACCCTCATCCAAACATTTCATTGAAGCAATTACATCAATTTTTCCCTCTTGAAATTGTTCTAAAATTTCATCTCTGTCTTCCATGCCGCTGATGAATTGATTGACCAGAATACTGTCATTTATCCGGGCAATTTCACGGGAATATTGATTTATCAATCTTATGTTTTCTACAACGGGTTCATCGCCTTCCTCCCGGATTTCAAAAGTTTCTCCTTCGGGTACGTATACAAATGTGTATTTGAGATTTCCTTTTTGCTGAAATTGCCGGCCTAAAATATCTATCGTTTCTCCCAGTTTATTTTCAGCCTTATGAATTATTCGTTTTCTTTTTAAAAGCAGCCGTTCAATTCTGCTTTCATTGTCGGGATTCCCTTTTCCGAACCGGTATAGTTTTGACAACTGGCTACTAATATCTACATATTCGGCCATTTCATGCGCGGTTAGTTTGATGATATGCGGATAATAGTAATACTGGCATAATACATTCTCTCTTATAGCCTGTTCCATTGAAAAGGAATAAGTGTAGGGTTCATTGTCATCAAAAAAAACTTCCATTTCTGCAGTGCCTTCCGGGTCATATATCCTTTTAGGAGTTGCTGATAGGCCAATTCTCTTTTTAAGTTTGAAATCCCTAGTTTTTGCAATAACTGAAGGTGAAGCCAAGTTATGCCCCTCGTCAGCAATAAATATGGTATCATCGGGCAAGTCTTTAATCAAACTCTGGAACTTGTCTTTTACAAAAGATGCGTATGTGCTGATTAAAGCAAATGAGATTGGAATTCGCCTTGCCGTTGAGATTAATGTAGTCACGCGATTCTGCCAATCTACCTTCGATGAGATTTTGAAAACTTCCTGAAAGTTGAAGGACAAAACTTCTTTTTCCCATTGTTCCACCAAGGTAATAGTCGGAACTAAAATCAGCACATGATATATTTTGTCCTGATTGTCCCTAAATTCATTCAAGACGCAATTTAGAGAAGTAATAGTCTTACCTGTGCCGGTCGCCATTGCAAATATGCCTTTGTATCCATTGGCTTTCCAACTTTCATAAGCGTCAGCTTGGTATCCTCTTGCACCGGATGGGTAAGGAAACCTCGGCTCTCTAATAATTTCTTCTATCCGGGTAATCACTTTTTCAAATACTTTCCTAAGTCGTTTATTCTCTAAGACACGACTTTTTCTTTCTATCAGCTCTTTTTCCTGGATAATCAGTTCATTCAGTGATTTATTTCCAAACTCTTTTTTGATGGCGATGGCAACATCGTCTACGTCGAGGTAATCAACAAATTCAGCTCTACCAGAGAATATATTTTCAAAATCATGATTTTGCCTGTTGATCATTTTACTGGAACGACTGTTTTCCCAGCTCAAAAAAGCATCCAACTCTTCCAGGTTTTCCAATAAACCGAATGCCGTGAAATTGCAAGACGCTTTAAATCCAATTGAAGTATTTCCGTCAGAAAAAGTTCCTGATTTGTAATGGGCAATACCTTTTCCGCTTTTAGGTCTTATAATTTTTAGCTGAATCTTATCATTAGAAATCAGCCAAGCAATACATTGAAAAAAATGCTTGCCATAATCGTCTAAGGTTCTTTTCAATTGTTTGATATCGCTTAAATCAATAATATGACTTGCGTTATCTCTTTGTTTTGCTGATCTAATTATGTCACGGTCTTCTCGTGACATAATATTATTAACAACCATTCTTACTATCCCTCCAGAATAAAGAAAGGTGGCAAACCCCAAGGATAAAACACTAATGGCAGAAGAACTGAAATAACCTAACAACAGGTCGAACTGTCGGCTATTACACAAACCGTCAAGATAGAACTCTAAAGGTTCATTTTCGCTTCCAGATCGATAGGCTCGGTCTGCGGACCACTCAACCTCTTTTAGCATACATTATATATAATTGGGGTGGTAAGATGTTGCATTTGCTAAACAAAATAAGCTTCTTTTTGATTAAATGGAAGCGAACCTAAATTATAGCGAAAAAGGGCGTTAAACCCGGCATTTCAAGGAGTTGTGGGAATTTGAGACAGAACTCGAAATTTAAGAAACCTTGGACGTTTTTAGTTATCTTCATCAGTAGTTATTTAACAATTAAACCCTTCTATGAGTCGGAGTTTTACCGTGCGGTATTTATCTCAAAACACATGGAGTAGCTAGATCGCGTATTACAATGGCGTAATCCCTATTAACCATTTTAACAAAATTTAGCTATCCAAATGTTCTCCGCGATAGTAGGAATAACAAATCTTGAATCCTGTAACGATTGAGGTTCCTTATACAATGCAAAATTATCACGCCCACCGTCGCAGTTGAGGTTTTAATGATAGTTGTATAAATTTTCTCACCATTCTCATCCGAATTGTTGGGACCAGGATATGCATTACTTATTAAGTCGAAAAATCGAAGAACACATGATAACATAATTTTGCAAAGTATCTTACATTAAGATAAGCGCTATGACCATCTTTGGAATGGCCTATAAGCTCATTCCGTTTCTGAAAACTTTTAAATCATTGAATCCAATAATTTGCTTTTTCGCACATCGATAAAAAAACTTGAATGAATTTTTTAAATGTGCGAACAAAGGAAAGTTTTCTTGGTGATCCATCAGGGTATTTTTCAGTTACATCGCCGCTTATACCGACGTTGTACAGGCTACTATAGAAGTCAGCAACACCGCACCAGAATATCTAGCTCCCGCCGCATTCGTAAATACTAGTATTCCAATTTCGACATACAACTAAATAATGAGCGTTGATATTGCAGAACAGATAAAGACAAAAGTCCACCGGAACCTATCAAAGGCACCTAATTCATTTCAACTCTAGTATGCGGAGAAACTCTTTGTTACGGTAAATCGTAATACCGACATCGATTACGGACGGAGGTAAATTGATTATCTCAGTTTTAGGAGAGATACAAGAAAGATCTAAAGGATAAAGACGTACAGCACTTAGAAGATACATGTTACCTTACAATATAAAACCAATTTCGTCCATGAAGACCCCAAGTTCTTCCCGATCCAGTTAAGTCGCTGATTGTCACTCTCCCAATTTCTTCAAAATTTTTTAAAGAAATATTTAATCAGAATAGGGGTTAGGGAAAATTTATGCGTTGTAACTGTAAGAAGATTGTTTGTTATGGATAAATCCGAGCTACATAGATTTTTTCTCAATGAATGTTCACCTGCAGAAAGAGAGGAGGTGATCGGCTGGTTATTAGATCCAAAGAAGGACTTGCTAATCAAAATCTGGATGAAGGAAAACTGGGACCTGATGTCACTTACAGATACTGAAAAGAAACCCGGTGAACCGGACGTACAACAGATTTGGAACAATTTGAGTACAAAACTTTTTGACCGGGATGCATCTCGGGATGCAACTGTTAATCACCTGGTTAATCAGTCAAATGCAAATTCCCAATATCCTGAAATTTCATTTCATGTGCCTGAAATTGAGATAGCTCAGGCTCCCGTAACCGAAAGTCACGTTAAAAATATTTTTGCTAGGGCTTCTAAAATCGGGTGGATCGCAGCTGCTTCTGTCATCCTTGCCCTTGGTTTTTTTGCATATGGTTACCGGGAATCGATTTTATACATTCATTACCAAACTGATTTTGGAGAAGTCACTGAGTTTAACCTGGCTGATGGGAGTCATGTTGTGCTCAATGCCAATTCCAGCCTGCTTGTTCCCCGATGGGGCTTTAATAAAGGAGATCGAAAAGTTGCATTACAGGGAGAAGCTGCTTTTAATGTGACTCACACGGTTAATCATCAAAAATTCCTCGTTACCACCAACAGCCCGTTAAATGTTGAAGTACTGGGTACCGAATTCCTGATGTATAGCCGTAATCAAAAAAACAGGGTTATACTAAAAAAAGGCTCGGTAAAGGTTCGCTTTAATGATGAACAACATCAGCCCGTTCTGATGAAACCGGGTGATGTGGTGACTGCTGACAAAGCCGGATCGCTGTCTGTTAAACACCAGCAACCTGTCAGCAATTTTATTCCCTGGAAAGATCATCGCTTCATATTTGAAAGCACTACCCTGAATGAAGTGATAGGCCATATCAGCGAATTTTTTGGCGACAAAATAGTTATAAATGACGAAACGATTGGTAATAAAACCATAACCGGCTCCTTTAGTGCAACATCTGCACGTGAGCTATTGACCATAATATCTGAGATCTACAATCTGGAAATAGAACAATCAAAAGAGAAAATAATCTTAAGAGAAAAGACTTCGGTTTTGAAAGAGCAACAGCCCTTAAAAGAGCAACAGCCCTTAAAAGAGCGATAACCCTTGAAAGAGCAATAACTATTATCCGTGTACTGAATTCATTTAATGTAAATGCTGATTAGAAAAGCAAAACGATTGTTTATGAAAAAGAAAACCCTGCACTTACAATTTCAATTTATCACTGCCCTGGTATTTTTTCTTTTGCCACTACTCCTTAGAGCCCAGGATTACGCTGTTAACAGCAAACAAAACCAGTACAAACAAATTAAAGGCACAAGCCTTCATTTGCGTGAGGCCATTTTTCAAATCAGGAAAACTTACAGCGTTGATATTTTATTCGATGATAGCATGGTGAATGGCCTTATGGTAAAAACCGAAGCCCCATGGTCCACTTCATCCAATGCGGAAGACGCGCTTACTAAACTGCTGAAAGACTTTCACTTAAAATTCAGGAAAGTAAAAAAAGACACCTATATCATTATAGTTCCAACAGATGGCAAAATCGCCCGGGTCACGCCTTCAGAATATGTTTATAGTGCAGTGAAAACTACTTTGCCGGCAAATGAACCTGTTAATAATTATAAGGCAACTAATGATAAAGCTACTACTGAGTATAGCAAGTACAGAGCGCTTGTTATCCCTATTCGCGGAACGGTATTGGGAGAACAAGGAAAGCCACTGCCAGGGGTAAGCGTAAACATAAAGGGAACGCTTTCCGGAACTACCACAGATACATCAGGTCGTTTTTCTATAGAAGCGAATAAGGAAAGCGATATACTGGTGTTTTCTTATGTTGGATACGAGCCACAGGAAATGACTTTAACCGGGAATATCGCAGACTTAACGATAGAGTTGAAAAGTCTTACCAGCAGTCTTGGTGAAGTAGTGGTGATCGGTTATGGTACAGCGAAGAAGAAAGATTTAACCGGGGCGGTTGCAAGAGTAAATATCGAAGAAACAAGACTGCAGCCGAATATGAACGCAGCGCAGATACTAAGAGGTACAACTGCCGGTGTGCAGATGACAGATAATGGAAGACCGGGACAGTCGGGAAATATCATTATTCGTGGTATTAATTCCATCTCCGCCGATAACAACCCTTTGATTGTATTGGATGGTATCATGTATGCAGGTGGGAGTTTAGCAGATATAAACCCAAGTGACATTGAATCCATCGATATTTTAAAAGATGCAAGTTCCACCGCCATTTATGGTTCACTGGCAGCAAATGGGGTTATAGAAATTACTACCAAGAAGGGAAAATCTTCCAAACCGAAATTTACAGTCAACTCTTACTACGGTGTGTCAGACTATGCCAATAAACCAGATTTATTAAATGCAGAACAATACCTCGCTGCCAGGAAAGACGCGGTAATTGCAGAAGGTGGGCCCGTTCCTTTTCAGCCAATTGAACAAAAAAATATTGACGCCGGAATTTCTATCGACCCATTTGAAGAAATAAAGCAGTATGCACCTATGTCAAATTTTGAAGTAGGCGTTTCAGGAAAAGCAGACCGGGTGAACTACTTTTTTTCCGGCGCAAGATCAAGCGCCAAATCGCCGGTGATAGGAGATAATTTCACCAGGATTTCTACACGTTTAAATCTTTCTGTGAATGCTACCGACTGGCTGAAAATCGGAATCAATTCAGGTTATTCATCCAGGGATAATTCGGGCGTAAGAGCCGACCTTACTGCTACTACTTATTTGAGTCCTTTTGCAAGCCTTTATCTCGATGACGGTGTTTCGCCAAGACCATTACCGCAGGATCTTGGATTGGTATCCAACCCTATTTTGGGTCATACCCTGAACGACGCCAAATCCGTTACAAATATTTTGTTCACCAATGCCTACGCAGATGTAAATATCTACAAAGGACTCTCCTATAAACTAAATGCCGGCTATACAAGAACCGACTCCAAACAATTCGGCTATAACAATTCTTACGAGCCCTTAAACCGATTGGGATCGGGCTCAAAACGAATTGGTGAAAGTCAGAATGTAACCGTAGAAAATATCCTGAAATATAAGAAGCTGATAGCAAAGGATCACGACATCGACTTGACCCTGCTTTACGGCATCTATGAATTTAAAAACCAGTTCTCATTTTTTTCGAGCCAGAATATTTTCAATAATGCACTTACCTACAATTCACTCCAGATAGGCGATAGCTATAATATTGAATCGGGCGGAGCTGAGAACAAACAAAATTCAGCGATGGCTAGGCTGGGATACGCCTTTAGAAGTAAATATTTGTTAACGCTGAGCGTTAGACGAGATGGGTACTCAGCGTTTGGTGCAGGTAACAAATATGGTGTTTTCCCCGCTGTAGCACTGAGCTGGAACGTTAGTGATGAGGATTTTTTCAAAAATGTTAATCAAATTGATTTTCTAAAACTTCGTGCGTCATGGGGAAGGAATGGAAACCGTGGCGTTAGTGAATATTCTTCACTTAGCCAGGTGGGTCAATCAAATTATGTTTTTGGCGATGGCAGTGCATCAACGGTCGGTTTGTATACAACAACCCTGGCCAATCCAAACCTGGGCTGGGAAACAACAGAGAGTTTTAATTTTGGAGTAGATGTGCAGGCCTTTTCGAACAGGATCACTTCTTCAATCAACTTTTATACTGCCAATACATTTGATCTGTTATTAAACCAGACTATTCCGAATACCAATGGCTTTGAATCATTTTTGAGAAACATCGGCCAAACAAAAAACTATGGACTTGAGGTTGATCTTAAAACCGTAAACATTCAGAAGAAAATGTTCGGCTGGAGTACCAATCTTGCATTTTCTTTCAACAGGAATAAGATTGTAGCGCTCACTGGCAGAGATGTTAATGGAGATGGAGTTGAAGATGACGATATTGCCAGCGGCTGGTTCATCGGTCATCCCCTTGGTTCTAACTTCGATTATGTTTTTGACGGCATCTTTCAAAAAGGCGATGATTTGTCCTCTATTCCGGGGGCGAAAGCCGGTGATATTAAATTCAAAGACATCAGCGGTCCCAATGGTGTTCCTGATGGCGTAATCACTCCTGCCGACAGAAGAGTAGTTAGTAGCAACCAGCCTAAATACAATATGGGAATAACCAATATGCTGACTTACGGAAATTTCCAATTTTCCTTTGTGTTTAACATTAGACAGGGTGGTTATAGTTCTTCATCTCTAATAAATCCTGGTAGCAACTTTTACGACCAGGCAAACTTTTTAGACCTGCCTTATTGGACATCCGAAAATCCTATCAACACTGCAGCACGCATTAATTATCGCAATCCGCTGGGTTATGGTTTGTATGGTGACAGAAGTTTTGTAAGACTACAGGATGTTTCGCTTTCATACAATCTCCCGCAACAACTACTGAGTAAAGTAAAGATGTCAGCTCTCCAGGTATATGTAAGTGGTAAAAATCTTTATACCTGGACAGACTGGGAAGGATGGGATCCTGAGTATGGAGGAGGTGGAAGAGGCCCTGGAAATAATGGGCCATTGCTGCGGACAATTGTAGCCGGATTAAATATTTCATTTTAAATGCGCGTGATTATGAAAAACAGAAACAAATTACACCTCGCATATATCGCAATAGCCATATTTAGTTTTTCCTGTGGTAAAGACTACCTGGATGAAGTTCCATTGGATCGGTTCAGCCCGGAGAACCTGCTCACCAATAAAGCCGGTTATGATGCTGCTGTTGTAGGATTATATGAAGGTGCCAGGCAGGAACATATTATCGCTTCCAACAATTTTGAATACATGACGGTGGGTACCGATTTAACCCAATGGGGAAGAAACGATTCTCGTGGAAACAAAGATTACAGCTTACTTAATCCGAATTTAGATGCTACGATCATTTACTGGGATTGGGCTTATAAGCAAATGATTGTACGGGCAAACCAGATCCTGGAGGATATTGACAACCCGGATTTACCAATCGACACGGATGCACGAAATAACATAAAAGGACAGGCACTGTTTTTCAGGGCATATACCTACAATTTCCTGGCTAATATTTATGGCGGTGTTCCCATTGTGGCGGAACGAACTGTTGAACCAAAATTTGATTTTGTGCGCAGCCCGAGATTGGAGGTACTAAATTTTGCAGCAAAGGACCTGGAAGAAGCTGTTGCTATTTTACCTACTACTGTGCCGGATGGTAGAATACCAAGGGCGGCAGCTTATCACCTGCTAAGCGAAATTTATATTTCAATCGGGATGGAATCTAAGGATGCATCTAACTATGATAAGTCTATTGAGGCCGCATCCAAGGTTATCAGCAAAGAAGCCGGAGATTATGAAATCATGACTGCAAGATTCGGAGCTGCTGCCTCAAGGCCAGGAGATGTTTTCTCCGATATTTTTGCAGATGGACAGATCAACAAGTCGAGAGGTAATAAAGAAGTAATGTGGGCATGGCAGTTTGAAAATTTTACTGTTGGCGGAAGTTTTAGTGCAAGTTCCGCTAACAATAGTATAAGATATTGGGGACCTGAGTATGACCGCCTGCGCTCTCCGAATAATATAGCATGCCTGCCTAATGATAGTTTAGGCCGTGGAATTGGCGTTAACTCTCCTACAAATTATCTTAAATATGATGTCTGGAGTTTAGATAATACGGATATCAGAAATTCCAGGTTCAATATAAGGCGTGATTATTATTACAATAACCCGGCAGATAATCAATATTTCGGTAAGCTGATTCAAACAAGAAGAGCGACGCCAAATGGCGAATTATTTATTGTAAAACTTGATGGTTCACTCACCAATATCATTGTAGATACATTAAGACAATACTATCCTTATTTCCGGAAAATTGAAGGCACACAATTGGGTAACAATAATCTTAATGGAAACTCCGTAAAAGATTTTAGTCGCATGCGGGTAGCAGAAACCTATCTGCTTCGTGCAGAAGCATATTTCCGCAAGGGGGATTTGACAATGGCAGCTGCCGATATTAACGTGGTTAGAAACCGGGCCAAGGCTATTCCCGTATTACCTGCTGCCGTTACGGAAGATTATATACTCGATGAAAGAGCAAGGGAACTGGTGGTAGAAGAACCCCGGTTGAGAACACTTATCCGGATGGGACGCCTGGTTGATCGGGTAAGAAAATATAATTCTAAACCTTCTGTTCCCAATGGACCATCATCCGGAAATACCATCCGCGATTTCAACAATTTTTGGCCAATACCACAAAAGGTGATAGATGCCAATACAGATGCGGTATTCCAACAAAATCCCGGTTATTGAACTTCCTTAGATAATTTACCTGAACTATATTCAAACGAATATGGATACCACAAATAATAACGTATGACTAACCAGGGAAGAAGAGATTTTCTTAAGAAATCCGGATTAGGTTTGCTTCCGTTGGCTTTCGGATCTGTTACTGCTGCGACTAATTCAAACGCACCTGCGAATACTGTAAACGCACCAGTTAATACTTCAAACGCACCAGAGAAAAAAGGAAGTGCAACTAAAACGGTATTGCTGCGTTCTTCCTGGAATGATTATAATGTTGGGGATATTGGCCATACACCCGGCACAATCCGGCTCCTGGAACGCTATATCCCGGATGCAGAAATTGTACTCTGGCACGCAGCACCCAGGCCTATTACAGAAGCGCTGGTAGCTAAATATTTTCCGAAAGTAAAAATAGTTCGCGGGTTATTTTCGGAAGGAGATTCGCCTATGAACAGCGATTTGAAAGAAGCTTTTGATAAAGCTAATATGTATATCCACAACTCCGGCATGAGTTTCAACTATGGTCTATTTAACTATAACTGGGATGGCATGATTGGTTTGTTAGCGCCTATGCTGTATTGTTACAATAACAAGATACCGTTTGGACCATATGGGCAGTCCTTTGATAAAATGGCACCCCCTTCGATGTTGTTTTACCGCGATGTATTGAACAGGGCTGCGTTTGTATATTGCCGTGATAAAAACTCACTGGCGTTTGTAAAAGAAAATGCATTCAAACCCAGGGTTCTTGAGTTTGCACCCGATGGATGTTTTGGAATTGATGTTATTGACAATGAAGCAGGGCTCCGTTACCTGCAGGCCAATAAACTGGAGAAAGGAAAGTTTTTGGCAGTGAACATCCGAACCAATACTTCGAAGGATGGTAAGCCAGGCGACCTGATGAACCCTAGTTCCACCCCGGAAAAGTTGGCGGAAGACCGCTTGCGGCTCGACAAAGTGAAAGCAATGATTACTTACTGGGTAAAAAATACGGGGCAACGCGTATTGATATTTCCTGAAGCAGTGAAAGAAGGGCTGCAGGGAAAAATTCAATTGTATGATTCGCTGGACGCAGATATAAAATCTCATGTAGTGTGCCGTGAAGAGTGGTGGACAAATGCTGATGAAACCATGGGTATTTTGCAACATGCCAGCGTGGTATTTGGAATGGAGCCACATACTCTTATTATGGCACTCACTTTAGGTGTTCCAATACTGCACGCCAGGCCGGTTTCTAACGGCCGCAAAGGCTGGATGTTCAGAGATATCGGTTTGCCTGAATGGCTTTTTGATATTGATGTGGTAAAGACGGATGAACTGGTGTCTGCGCTCTCAACCATTGTTAAAAATTATCCTGCGGCAAAAACAAAAGTAAAAGCTGCCATGGCGGTGGTGGAAGAAAGACAGAGGGCATCCATGAACCATATCAAAGCCAGTATGAAATAAGCTTTCCGAAGTCTTTGGTAAAAACAGTATACAGTAAGCTTAGAAGTATTTAGTGGAAAACAATAAACAGTAAGCTTCCGAAATAACTAAAACAAACGATATACAGTAATCTTCCTAAGTCATTAATAAAAATCCTTATGCAGAAAACTTCCGGAGCATTTAGAAAAAAGTATGCAGTAAGCGTCCAAAGTATTAAAATCACTACAATTATCTGAGTAACCAAAGTATCTGACTAACTAATTTTTCGATTAACTAAGTTCTATTAACAACAAAATTCTGAGCAACTAAATTCTGGGCAACGGAATTTGTCTTACTAAATAAATTCTCTGACTAACTAAAATATCTGACCACAAATTTATCTGAGCAACTTAATTATCTGATTAACTAAATCTTCTAACTAATTTTTTTATATGCAAACACGCCGACATTTCCTCAAAAACGGTACCCTTGGATTGGGACTGTTAACCACTTTCCCGGATTTTTTAAAAGCAGGGCTTGCTAAAAAGAAGATCGTTTTAAGATCTGGCTGGCAAACGGTAAACATTGGTGATATAGCGCATACACCCGGTGTACTTCATCTGCTGGAGAAATATGTTCCGGATGCAGAAGTGCGTCTCTGGGCAAATACCCTGGACAATGGCGCGAAAGAAATAATTTCAAAACGTTTTCCAAACCTTGAAATTTTTACGGGTGCGGACAAAGAAGCTGTGGCCCGGGCTTTCAGCGAATGTGATTTTCTCCTGCATGGATCAGGGCCCTCACTGGTTGCCAAAACTGATGTTGCCCGCTGGTCAAAGGAAACCGGTAAACCGTATGGCATCTATGGAATTACCTATAGCGATAAATCTCCGGAAGGGATAGAGTTACTAACAAAGGCGGATTTTGCTTTTTTCAGGGATTCAGCTTCTTTGAACTTTGCTAAATCTAATGGAGCTGCATCAAAAATAATGGAGTTTGGACCCGATGGTGCATTTGCTACTGATATACTGAACGATGTTGCAGCAAAAACTTTCCTGGAAGAGCATGGATTAAAAGAAGGGAAATTTATGTGCGTAATTCCTAAATATCGCAATACCCCTTATTGGTTAATTCCTAGCAAGAACGCCGCTTTCAACGCGGAAAGAGATGCCCGAAACCAGGCCATGAAAGAACATGATCACAAACCATTACGGGATGCCATCATCGCAGTAGTGCAGCAAACAGATCTGAAAATTCTGATCGTTCCGGAAGATCAGACACAGGTAGCAATAGGTAAGGAAATGTTGTACGATCCATTGCCTGATGATATCAAGAGTAAAGTTGTTTGGCGCGATCGATACTGGCTCACTGATGAAGCGCTTAGTACTTACAAACTTTCGGCCGGTATATTTGGCAATGAACAACATTCTCCCATTATGTGTATCGGGCATGGCATTCCCGCGATAGTGTGCCGGTTTAAAGAACAGACCAGTAAAGGAATTATGTGGCGCGATATAGGATTGGGTGAATGGCTGTTTGACCATGACGTGGATGACGAAGTTAAAAACATTGTACCAACCGTTTTGTGGGTGGCGAAGAATCCCAAAAAAGCCAAACAAAAAGTAGCCGAAGCACAGAAAATAGTGGTGGGCAGACAGAAAGCCACTATGGAAATCGTAAAAAAGAGCCTGGCAAAGGTCTAACTCAATTTTTCAGCCGGTTAATAAAACAGGTACAAGATGATTGCCGGGATAAGGTCTGAATTTAAAAAGAATCGTCTAAGAGTAGCCAGGGCTGCAGTCATTTGATTTTCTACCGTTTTTACGGAGAGGCCAAGGCGTTCTCCAATTTCCCGGTTTGAAAGCCCAAAATGCCTGCTTAGTATAAAAATTTCCTTCCTTTTCGGTGGCAAATTCCGAAGTGATTGCTCATACAACGATTCAAGTTGGTGAGCATGTAACAGGTCATCGGAACGATTAGACGAAGCCATATTGTCAGAAAATTCCCGTCTGTTTTTTTCGGGGAATTTAGAGCTGGATCGCCTGAACGCATCAATGATAACTCTGTAGGTAATGGTGAAAACAAAACCATCAATTGACTGGGAAAAGTTGATTTCAGATCGTTTTTCCCAAATTTTTATAAAGACAGTTTGCGTGATGTCCTGGGCTTCAGCACTATGTTTAACATAGCCCAGTGTAAACTGGTAAATTTTTTTTACATAGTATTCAAAAAACTGCTTAAAGGCAAGTTCATCGCCTTCGGTAATTTTAATCAGCAAGTCTTTTTCTAATGGCAAGTTTTGGTATAAATAGTCTGTATAAATTTAATGGTAATTATGAAACCAGCAATGCGGCGAGCGAATTATATAAATTATGAAAGTATATTTTTATCACCTAAATGAGTAGCTAAAATTTATTTACGTAAAAGCAGTACAGGAAGCTGCCTTCCTGGCATTCCGAACGTCCAAACAATAGTACATGAGTGATCACACATGGAGCTCAGCTAATAACATTAAGTCACATGAAGCTGGATTTGATCCAATCAAAAAACGTTTATTGAAGCTAGAAGATTCAATGAATGATAAATGCGTTCGTTCATATCCCCATTATGTATCATAAGGCTGTCAAAAATCCGATGGATTATGCAGAAAGTAATTATTAATCACATTTACCCTTTATCTTACTGGACAGTAAGGCCTATACTTAATTACTGGTCAATGACTCTGAGCAGACCTGTCCTGCCCCAAGATGGAAAAGGAAGTTTTCAGTTTCAGACATCCTATGAGAGCGTTTCGGTTATTCTTTTTTATCATCTAGTCAACTGCTATTTATGAAAATCTTTTTTTTATTCTGCATCAGCTTTTTGCTCTTGCTAACTGATGTGGCCAATGCTCAAACTGGTAAATGGGAAACTTTATTTAATGGCGGCTCAACCGGCAAATTGCGTGGTTATAACATGGACAGCTTTCCAGGCAAAGCTTGGCGGGTTGTGAATGGCGCCCTGGTTACACAAACGGGTGTTCCCAATATTGATCTTGTCACCAAAACAGCTTATAAGAACTTCGAACTTGCTTTTGAATGGAAAGTATCCAAAGCCGGAAACAGCGGTATCTTTTTTCACATGAAGGAATCATCCGCCCATCAATCAAATAATGGCAATAGCCCTAATTGGCTTGATAATTTTGAAATGCAGCTTTTGGACGATATAGGGTTTAACGACACAGCTGCTATACGTTCTGCAGGATCACTGTATGATCTTATTATTCCACAGCACAAACACCTGAAACCGGTTGGTGAATATAATACAGCAAAGCTAATCGTGAAAGGCAACCATGTAGAGCATTGGCTCAATGGTAACAAAGTTGTGGAGTATGAAATGGGCTCACCTGAAATGACAGAGCTGATTCTATAAAGCAAGTATAGCAAAAATCCGGATTTTGGCAAATCGTCCGATGGGCTTATCATGTTCCAGCATCATGGCGAAAAAGTTTGGCTTAAAAATATAAGAGTAAGGAGATTGTGATTTGAATAATTATTGCTGCCCCAGGTGCGTATGGAGTTCCCGCCAACATTAGAACGGAGCCATAAGATCATTTCTTATATCCATCCAATATATGTTAGAGAAGCCGGATAATGAAACTGATCTGAAAAACACGAAATTGTACCCGAATTGATAAATTTTACGATTGGTGAATTGCCAAAAATATGATTAAATCCAGTTGCAGGCATTGTATTCTTATCCTCGCTTTTCTCAGTGTGTTTACCGAAAGTCGGGCAATTGACACAATTCGGGTTTATTCCCCTTCGGGCAAAATCTGTGTAAAAACATGGATGGCAAAACAGTTGAATTATTATATTACTTATGAAAATAAACGCATATTGGATATTTCTTCAATTGACCTGGAACTGGAGAATAACGTGGCGCTCGCTGCGGGAAATTCAGCTCTCTCATCAAATTCAATTCGCTCGTCATCGGTAAAACAAATTAACGAACAGATTATCTCTCCTGTACCGGAAAAAAGAAAAATAATACCGGATATCTATTCTTTGCTGACCATCCAGTTTAAAAAACCTTTCAAGGTCGAGTTCAGGGTTTATGATGATGGGGTTGCCTATAGAATATCCACTTCATTCAGGGATTCAATAACTGTTATTAATGAACTGGCGGAGTTTAATTTTCCAGGTAATGCTGCAGCCTGGTTTCCCACGGTAAAAAAACGACCGAATATTGATATTTTTCATACCAGTTTTGAAGAAGAATATCCACTCATAAGGTTGGATAGTATTCAAAATGGGGTACTGGGTTATTCACCTGTGCTTGTTGCACCACAAACAGGTCCCAAGATCGCTATCACCGAATCTGATCTTTATGATTATCCCGGAATGTTTTTAGGTGGAACCGGCACTAACAAACTCAAAGGGGTTTTTGCAGGCTATCCCCTTGAAGAAAAATCAACGAACGAGCTCTATTCGCAAATGCTCGTGACAAAACGTGCTCCTTTTATTGCAAGAACATCAGGAAAACGCAGCTTCCCCTGGCGTGTTTTAATCATTGCGCCAGAAGACAAGTCGCTTCCCGGTAACGACCTGGTGTATCGCCTGGGTGCACCCACGATTGCAGGTGATTTTTCCTGGGTAAAACCCGGACAAATTACTGATGAATGGATCATTGATATCAATCTTTTTGATGTACCCTTCCGGGCAGGGCTCAATACTGCTTCTTACAAATACTATATTGATTTTGCAAAACGATTTGGATTTGAGCGTATCATGATGGATGCCGGATGGAGCGATAATAACGACCTGTTCAAAATAAATCCAGCCATAAGTATGGACACACTTGTGGCTTATGCAAAGGAAAAGGGAATTAAAATAGCTATGTGGACGCTGTCAATGACGCTCGGCCGGCAATTAGATTCTGCACTTGACCAATTCAATAAATGGGGAGTCGACTTTATAATGACTGATTTCATGGACCGCGATGATCAGAAAATGATAAATTATTATCACCGGATCGCAAAGGCCTGCGCCGATCACAAGATCATGGTCATGTATCATGGAGCATTTCCACCGAAAGGATTCAGCAGAACATATCCGAATGCCGTATCCAGGGAAGGGGTGTTGGGGTCGGAATTTAATGCATGGAGCAACAGGATTACTCCCGGTCACGATGTTACTCTTGCATACACGAGAATGCTTTCGGGTTCACTTGACTATGAACCCGGCCTGCTGAATAATGCAACAGAAAAAGGTACAAGACCTGTAAGTGGTGTTGTTACCAGTCCCGGTACACGTTGCCACCAGCTGTCCATGTACGTTGTATATGACAGCCCCATGCAGTTTTTCTCAGGCAATCCCTCGCAAGGACTAAAAGAACCCGACTTCATGGAGCTTATCGGTAATCTTCCAACTACCTGGGATGAAACAATTATTCTCGATGGAAAAGTGGGAGAATATATTGTAACAGCCAGGAAGAAAGATAATGATTGGTTTATTGCTGCAATGACTGACTGGTCGCCTCGCGATATCAAAATCAAGCTGGACTTTCTTGATAATGGAAATTATAGCGCTACGATCTGCAAGGATGGCGTTAATGCAGACCGGTATGCCGCAGACTATGATCTAAAGAAAAATGTACCGGTAAAAAAAGTGGAGGAATTAAATATTCACCTTGCCCCCGGAGGCGGGTTTCTGGTCCGGATCGACAAAGAATAATTTTCAGCCTATTCAATATTTAAAATGAACACGCGGATTTTTTCAAATCCGTTAACATAAGCATGCTTTTAAAAAATGTGACGAGGCTTAACTGTAGTAAGGACTGATGATCCTGAAAATAAAAAGCTGCCTCAAATTTACTTGAAGCAGCCTCTTTTTCTGGTGATTAATATGTTGATCCGAATTTTTATTTGGTAATGGTAACCAATACCCTGCTGCTGTAATAAGTGTTGTAACCATACAGCGTAACATACCAGGTGCCGGATGCGGGATTGTTGAACGTGCAAACCTCGTCTTCGCGGTTAGGCTTAGTGCCGGAGCAATCGGCCGTCCAGGAGTATGCGGGCGTATTGGATGGTGGCTTAGGTCCGTTTACTACCGGTGCGGAACCCTTGCGTACAAACATGTCGGCAGTGTTACGATATGCTGTGTTGCTTTCAGTGGTTCTTATTACCATAGATTTTACGCCTGAAGGCACTGTAAAGGAAATGGTCTTCTTTTCGTACGAATCGCCGTCAAGGTCTTTGTCTACCAGTACCTGTGAAGTAGGTGTAGTAGTACCCGAACCCGTGCCACCGCCGGTAGAGCCTGAGGAAGACCCGCTTGAAACCACCGTTCCGTTTACAGATAAGCTGGGAACATTGTTCTGCACACTCACCTTTACAATGTTGGCAGTGGAGGTGTTGGTGAAATACGATTTCGCGATGGTGCCGGAATAAGAATTGGTTTTGATGGTCCACGCCGAGCCGGACAAAGTATAACGCTTGTGGTCATAACTGTAAGGCACACCCGCAGACACATTAACTTTGATTTCCGACGAGGCATCCTTGCCGTCGATCATGAAACCTTTAATTTCATTGAAATTGCTGCTGGTTTTGCTCAGGTCTTCAGTCAGTGCTTTGATGCCAAGCGTCTGATCAATCAATTCATCTATATCTTCATCCAGTTCAGACACTTTTTCGCAAGAGGCAATACTCAGGGTAACGGAGAGGAACAGGGCAAGACATGCCTTGCTCATGAAGGATTTTTTCATGTTGTTTGGGTACGTTTTCACAAATATATCAGCGAAACCTGGGATTTGCAATAGCCATCGATTACTTTTCTTAGTCTATCTACTGTTCTCATCTTTCACTTTACCGTCAAAGCATACACGAAGTTCGGTTATTTTGAAAGTGGCATTGAGTCTCTGTCTTATCTTATGAGCAGAACAATACCTTTCTTAATTTCTTTCCTGCCTGTTGCATCTGTAAATACAGTTATCCAGGTATAGGTACCGGATGAATTGTTTTCACCACTTCTTATCCCGGTAGCAGTTTCGCCCATCCATGTCAATAGGATACCAGGCGTTAGATAAGATGCCAGGTGTCAGAATAGGTTTCAATATAGACGGATATGGTTATCTTGAATAAAATATAATATGTGAATCAGAAATCAATCATATTCTTCATTTCGTTTTCCATTTGCCTGTTGGCATGCCAGGAGAAAATTTTAAAATCGAAACATCCGCGTATCGCCATTGCGGGACTGGGTATAGAGTCGAGTACATTTTCTCCTGCATTAACCGATTCAGCAGCCTTCCACGCTAAATACGGTAATGATATTTTCAAAAACTATCGATTCATGGCCACTGATTCTTCTCTCCGCAAACGTGCCGAATGGATCCCTGTACTTGTCGGTAAGTCGCTTCCCGGCGGTGCGGTTACGCGTGAGGCTTATGAAGCTTTAACCATTAGATTGCTGGACTCGTTGAAAAAGAACGGACCATATGATGGATTATATTTTGACATCCATGGAGCTATGAGTGTAGTCGGCCTCGATGATCCTGAAGGGAATCTTTTAAAAAGAATAAGAGAAGTGGTTGGATACAACACCATCGTATCGACTTCGATGGATCTGCACGGCAATGTTTCAGAGTCACTCGCGGGGAATAGCGATCTTATAACCTGCTATCGTATGGCTCCACATGAAGATGCCATGGATACAAAACGTCGTGCAATTGAAAACTTGTTGGACCGCATTGAAGGCGGAAAAGGTAAGCCTGCGTTTAAAGCCTGGATACCAATACCGGTATTGTTGCCGGGTGAAAAGACAAGCACGCGGATCGAACCGGGTAAATCAATCTATGCGGAGGTTGAGCCCGCTTCCAAACGGCAAGGGGTAACCGACGCGGCGATCTGGATCGGTTATGCCTGGGCAGATGAACCACGCAATCATGCCGTGGTAATGGTGACCGGTGATGATAAAATTGCTGTGACTACCGCTGCTGAACAGTTAGCAAAGCGTTTCTGGACCGCCCGAAAAGAATTTGGATTTGTTGCGCCAACCTTGCCATGGAAACAAACACTTGATTCCGCATTAATAAGTTCAAAACATCCATTCTTTATAAGCGATATGGGAGACAACCCCACAGCTGGTGGGGCAGGAGATGTTACCTGGACGCTCAATCAATTGCTCAATGATTCCAGGTTTAAATCAGCTGACGGTCCTTCTTTGATTTATGCTTCTATCCCCGGACCGGAATTGGTAGCTAAGGCAGTCGAGGCAGGTATTGGTGGCAGTGTTGATGGCTACGCCGGTGCAAAAGTCGATTCAAGGTTCTCTCCGCCGGCACATATCAAGGGCACTGTTCATTCAATTGCAAAAGGCGATAAGGATGCAGTGGTTGAAGTTGTCATCAAAACCGGGAGCATATACATCATAGTCACTCAAAAAAGAAAACCATATCACAACGAAGTCGATTTCACAAGATTGAATCTTGCACCACGCAAAACCGATATCGTGGTAGTGAAGATTGGTTACCTCCAGCCAGAATTGTACGCCATGCGGGCAGACTGGATCATGGCACTGACTCCAGGTGGAGTAGACCAGGCGATCGAACAACTGCCTTATAAACGAATCAAGCGACCGATGTTTCCATTTGATAAGGATATGGCAGATCCGGATTTATCAGCCAGGCTGATACCGATATCTGGACAAGAGCCAGGAAAGTGAGTGCTCGATGTATTTACCTGGTATCGTCAGATAATATGGAATGTGCAAAAAAAGACATCTTAATTAAATTCAAAGAGTAATCGGAGAAGTATGTAACACCAGCTTTTATTGGTGAACAAAGCGATCAAATTATTCGCGCCAAAGGAATTGGGATGATAATCTTTTTGGCAAATTTTTTACTCATGATCCGGACGCTATCTTTTCTGTTGATCTCTGCACTTTCGTGTTCGCAACCAGATGTGATTTCCGCAACAACTAATATCGACGGCACCTGGGTACCGGAAAGTATTGCCTGGGAGCGACCTGATATTGATGATCCGGAAATCCGGAACTTCAGATACGCTTCATTTGCTACCCTTTCGTTGAGAGGGTCAGTATTTTTAATGGTTGAATCTACAAATGCGCCAGGTGATAAAGACACAATTTACCTGTATACAGAGTCTGGCTATAATTTATACCTGGGAAAAATGCGAGTATCTGATAGTTTAATCATCGCGGAATATAGAAATGTATATCGGTTTATTAAATTTACCGGCGACACAATCCGCAGACTTCGAACTGATACCCTAACAATTAATAACGGAACCATGCTTTTTAAAAATAAACGTTACCGACGAAATTCAACTATTGATACTGCTGATATAAATGGTCTTTGGAGGCATGCTTTTTCAGAAGAGATGAAGAGATGAAGAGACGATGAGACGAAGAGACGGAATAAAATAAACGATTAAGATAGAGATTCAAGCTGCACTGATTGATGCAGTACTTTGGCTTTGGGATCCCGATCCTGCAACTGTTTATGGGGTAAGCGTTTTTCCTAACCCTGCTTCCGGTGTTTTGTATCTGCGCAACCTCGATCTTGCGGATCAATGGCAAAGTTTAAGTATTACAGGGATGCATGGAAAACCTGTTATGATTGCAAAGGACATCAGGGGAATGGATCGTTTAGATCTGAACGTTATGACATTGCCTTCCGGTATGTATACACTTATACTAACATCAAGACGGAGAAACGGACATTCTATAAAGTTATATTGCGCAGATAGATTTTGTATTCGGCACAAAACAGGCAAACCATATAACAGCTTTTCCTGGTTTTTTTAGAATGACCGCTATTTCAGTCAAAATAGGCCCTATTTGACTGAAATAGCGGTCATTTTAAAAATTCGGATTTTTGACATGGTCCGCAGCTTCAAACTTTCATCTCACTTAAAAAACTCTACTTCGTCTTGTTCTTCCTGTTCTTCGTTCGTCCTTCCTGTTCTTCGTCGTCCGCCAAATACGATCACAACTCATATTGTAACAGGTTTACACGAATGTTCCGGTGGGTTGAACGGAATAATTCCACCGATGGATTTGGTTTGCTTTTTTGCAAAACTCCGGGCAAAAAGATCTGACTTGTATGTATAAACACTTACAAGCTTGCAAGAAGGAAATTCCATTATTAATTTACCACGATCAATACCCTGAATTGAAAATTTGTAGAAACGATATCCTGAGGCCAGGCTTAATTTTGGTTATATTATTGGTACTTAAAACCATGTCATTTGGCCAGGGAAGAGTTGTAGTCAATGAATTCATGTCCTGGTCGGGATGTAATACCAGCAGCGAATATATTGAGCTCCTGAATTTCGGCCCTGGTCCGATGAATATCGGTTGTTATGTTGTAACCAATGGACAATATGCAGTCACTATTCCAACTAATACTATACTGCAACCAGGAGAATATTTTGTGCTGTCTGGCCGCGATATTCTGGCTGCCGACTGTGGAAACACCGACAGTGGAGTTGTAGTCGATCTTAACTGGACTACCTGTAATTGTACCGACAAACCCGTCCCAACTACCGGCGATGGTTTTTTAAGAAACGGAGGAGGCGCGAATGAAAAAATCGTGTTGATGGATCCGTCCGGCAACGTGCTTGATGCGGTTTCGAGGTCAACCCCTTCGGCATCTGTTGCGATAACTACCTCTTCCATTGGAGGAGCCTGTACTGCAACAACATTTGACCTTGACGGGATGGCTATCTCTTATGAATTCATTGGTATTTCCACGGGTATTGATAATAGTTATTCAAGGCGTGTAGATGGAGACTGCGGTTGGGTGAAGACTACCGCGATCAGTGCAGGAGCGCCAAACAAAACAGGAAGCACTTCGTCAGCCAATTATACATTTACAACATTAAACGCATCGCAGTGTAGTGGTTCTACGGGAAGTATTTCTATTGGTGTAAGTGCTCCAGACCTGGCCTCTTTATTTCCAATGACTTATTTGCTTGCTTTCGATGCAAACGCCAATAACGTCTTTGAAGACACAGATATTTATTCCTCCGGGTCCGACAACAGTGCACCTTCTATTGATATCGATAATCTTGCATACGGGCGCTACCGGATCACAGTGGGGTCCTCATCAGGCTGTAATCTGCAATCATTCGACTTTTTTATCTTCAACTGTTACGGGGTGTTATTACCTTATAGCGTCATATCTTTCAAAGCTGATGGAACCCGGGATAACAGGCGTTACTTCAAAGCCTCGATAGCAGGCCTGGATAGTTTAAAATCCATTATTATTGAAGCTAAGTCGGGAGCCGGATTCAAAGCAGTAAATACTTTTTCACCCGCTGCTTTTCTCAATGCACAGGAAACCAGTTTATGGGCGCCTGTATCAAATGTTGATCAATACCGCATCCGCCTCATCAGTAAATCAAATATTGACTACTACTCCAGGGTTTTAACAATTGCGGAAGAAAAAATTCAGGATATCCGTATGTGGCCGAATCCTACAGTATCCAATGCCTTTGTGAGTATTGTTTCCCGCTCTGCCTGCAGGTGTTCGTTCAGGATCACCAATCCGCTGGGACAATCGTTGTTACAGGGAGAGTTTATGCTAACCCCGGGCAAAAATGTAATACCGATCAACACCGGGCTCCTCCCAAAAGGAATTTATCAGCTTGCGTTGGAAGGAGAATCGTTGAATCAACGAATTACATTATCGTTGCTTAAAGATTAAATAGAATTAAGACATTGGCTCCCGAATACTCCGAATAGCAGGGATCAGGACATTTAGTGACATCAGTCAAAATCGGGCAGCTTTGGAAAATACCAGTTTGTTTAGCAGTTTTGTGTGCTAAATACGCTGACTCGATATCGCGAATTGAATCATGCCGAAAAAAAGGCTGTGTATGACCGTTATAAAACCCCGGACACATTAAAAAGAATAAACATAATTCAATGATTACACTTAGGCGGTGTTAGGTACTATTATTAGTTTATGTAAGAGGAAAAGAAAGCGAAACTGTTTTCCATTATTTTTACCTGACAATTTTAACAATCTAATATCAACCCCTATGCGTCTTTTCTCCTCCCGTCATTCCAGCTTTTTTAGTATGCTCCTGGCTTTCATGTTTTCAGTTCCGCTCACCGGATCTGCACAAAACGATGCCTTGTCGTTTAACGGTACAAACACTTATGTTGATTGTGGAAATGATCCTTTGTTTAATACAACAACCTCCGTGAAAGCAATGGAATGTTGGGCTCGATTTTCATCTTTATCACCCGGATACAGCGAGATTGTGAGTAAGTCCAGCCTCACCAATGGTATGGAATTGCTGGTGTCCAATGCAGGGATTTATTTTTACCTGATGAAAGATGTCAATAATTATTATTTTATCCACTACCCGGCAAGTATTGCAATTAATACCTGGTACCATATCGTTGGTACCTGGGATGGCGTTGACCGAAACAGTGCACGTTTATATGTAAATGGTGTTGCAGTTGGTGGTATGACTGGAGCCGGTGATATATCAACCGGAGTTGCTAATGTTGGCACTTTAAAAATCGGACAGTGGTCCGAAGCAGGTGATCCACGCTTCTTGCCGGGTCAGGTTGATGAAGTTCGAATCTGGAGCGCAAATCGCACGGCAGCGCAAATCAAACAAACTATGTTATCCAATCTTCCTTCAAATACACCAAACCTGATAGCATATTACAAATTCAATGAGGCAAGTGGAACTACAGCAGTTAACAGCACTGCTAATTCAGGATTAGACGGAACGATATTTAACGGAAGCCGGGTTGCATCACCTGTTCAGTTTGCATACAATGCAGTAGATTTTGATGGTTTGGATGACTATGTGCGCGTTGAGCCAAACCCAGCTTATGACTTCAGTAGCGGAACCATCGAATTCATGATGAAACCAGGTGTTCTTGACGTAGATAACCGAATGATTGTTGGCCTGAGAAATACAGCTGGTATTACACGGTTCAGTATTCATGTATCTAACACGCGAATAGGTATGTGGAACAATTCTGTAGTGTCGTTTATTAATCACTTATTTAATGTCGGGCAATGGTACCATGTGGCTTTTGTTTGTAATGGCGTTAATACTACAGTTTATGTAGATGGATCACCTATAGGAACTCTTGGCATGACCTATGGAACCAGCGTTGGTATGCCTTTGCATATTGGTATGGTAGAATCAGCCGGATCTGAAAGATTTAACGGGGCGATTGATGAAGTGCGACTTTGGAACGTTGTCCGAACGCAATCGGAAATCCAGGCTACCAAAGACTTCGCACTGCAAGGTAACGAAGCCGGGCTCGTTGGATTATTTTCTTTCGACCAGGGCATTTCAACAGGGAACAATACCGGCTTTACCTCAATCACAGATAAGAGCTCAACTGCAGGTTATGGCAGACTTTTCAATTTTGGTTTAACCGGTTCTACTTCAAACTTTGTTAGCAGTTCCATAGCCATTACGCTTCCCATTACCCTTGGTGCATTCAATGTAACAAAAGTCAACGAATCGGCATTGATCTCATGGTTCACTTCAACCGAATCTAACAGTAGTCATTTCAATATTGAGAGAAGTGCAGATGGTTCTGCATTTACAACTATTGGTTCTGTTAATGCGGCTGGTAATTCTAACGGCAAATTAAACTACTCATACACGGATGGCACACCACTGACCGGCAAGAATTTTTACAGGCTCAAATCAGTTGATAAGGACAGTCGATCATCCTATTCAGCTGTAAGGGTGATTGATCTTTCAGCCTTAGCAACAAAGCTTTCGTGGACAAGCAACGATGGACATAATATCGATATCACCTGGTCAGGCGCAAAGGCAGCTAAGTATTATATATCCGATGCAAATGGACGTGTTGTTGATCGCGGAATTCTGCAAACGGGAGTTAAACGTCTCAATACGTTAAGACCTGGAACATATATTATTTCAACAGAAGATAAATCGGTCTCATCATTGCGCTTTGTCGTGAGATAATGGGGAAGTGGTGAAATAATGGTGAAGCGGTGGGATTATGGAGAAGTTATGGTGTGCCACCTCAGCAGGGGTTGAAAAAAACAGAATTGTATGAATAGGCGTTAGGTGATTTTTTAACAGCCAGGATTCACAGAGTGAACCTTTTTATTAAGAGTTGTGTATTCGTGATTCCTAAAATCTGCGACTTGTTATTACCGATTTCACTTAAGTGGCCGGGTGGGGTTAGACTGACTTTTCTTATTTTAGAGTCCGATGAAGAGAAATAATAATCGGGATGTTTCAAAGAAACGCACTTTGAAACGCCCACAGCGCCTGCAGCACGCAGCGAATTGGCTGAAAACTATAACCGTTCACGGCAAACAACTGGTACATGCATATTCCAGGAATACAATACAGATCTATTGTGTAGCATTGCTGAACTACGGATACTAGGCATTTCAATTACCGTTGAATACGAAAAGACTCTACAACGTTCAGTAAAAGACCGGTTAGCAAAATTGCAAGAAAGGAAAGTGCAGAGGCAAAAATTTTTAGAACCTCAAAACAGTCTTCTACAAGTAGTTGAAAAGTAAACCCTTCGTCTGCAACGTGATCCATTTCATTTTCTATGGTAGTGAAAATTATCAGCACTGGTTCGACAGCCTCAATAATTTTACCCGCTTAAGCAATTTGAATAGATCTTTCTAAAACCGGGGTTACAATCATTTGAATCTTTTCTTCATCACCTTCATTTATTGTGGAATCATCCCCGATGGCGTGTTCCAGTGCGGTCATTTAAGTAAATCCAAAATAGAGCATCAGCTACGAGTTAAATCATTTGGCTTTCGTTCCCATAAGAATCCGCCGGCAGACTTTGTTTTTCCATTGACGGCTGCGGAAATGGTTTTTACAGCGATTTTTTCTGATCTGGCAGCCTCTGCAATACTTGGAAAGGTCTCAAGAAGCTCGCCTTCAATGGAGAATTTAATAACAGGAATGCTGATGGCCCTGATTTTTTCAGCGGTTGATGAAAAGTGTTTGGTAATATCAAGTTTTTTCGGTCCATCGCCGTAAATCCAGATAAAGCGGCCAGTGGTATTGAACTTCTTATTGGCTACAGCGGAAATGGAAGTTGCATGAACCCCGGTTAAACGTTCTGCTTCTTTGGTACTTGTAAAGGTCCGTATTTTAGCGCCTGCCAGGTTATACTGGGTCACTTTTTTGCCTGTCCGGGTCTTGATTTTCACAGCGGGTGCTTCGAATAAAGGTGTTTTTGCAGCATGCTTTGCCCTGGATGCCATAAGGGTAAAACGTTGTTCTTGTGTAACAGGTTTCCAGATAAAACCTCCCGCAGTATAATTTTTTCCGGAAGCATTTTTCTGAATATTGGCGGGTGTTAAACCGCTTGCATTAGCTGCCAGTTCTATACTTTCATGTATGGCTATCAATTTATTTTTTAAGGAATATTGGGCCACAGGTTTGCTTCGGATATAGGGTTCGTATTCGCCATGATAAGTTTCTCCCTCGACCCTCCAAACATACCCGTGGGAAATTCTTGTTTTCCTCATTGCGCAATCGCGTAGAGTTGCTTCTGAAACCTTTAGAAATATCGCGGCCTGACGGATGCTCGGAAACGTGTTTATTTTTTTACCATCCGGAAGATATTGAACAATGACCCTTCTCTTGTTTTTCATCATTCCGACAAATTCACCATTGTATCTTTCGTTTTTAAACCGCCACACAAATCCACCTCCGAGTTTCCCTTTTCTCCGGGCACAGCTGCTGATTGTATCTGCAGTTATCCCGGTGAGGTCCGAAGCTTGTTTGAGACTGGGATAGCTGCGAATAATCTTGCCTTCCAGGCTATATTGAGTTATTTCCTTCTCATAAGAAAATGATTTATATTCTCCCCGGTATCTGTCACCCTTAAATCTAAAAACAAATCCATTTAACTGTATCACCTTTTGGTTTATGGAGTCGCGTATGCTTGAACGATGATAACCTGTAGCTTTTGCTGTGGCATCTATACTTTCAAATGCATTTACTTTTTTGCCGTTTAACAGGTACTGTACAACGGGCCTTGGAGCATTATTTTCGGCCCAAACAATTTTTTCGCCGACCTTAATTTTCCGCCCTGATCTCGGTCTTCGCTTCAGACCAAGATCATGAATGTATAGCTCGGTTCCATTCATCAGCACAAGATTGCTGAAATGATTGTTGCAATTGTCCCCGTCTTTATGAACGACCAGTGCAGTTACCGGAACGGTATCCAGGGGCGCAACGAAGAGGTCATAAACGAGCCTGTTTACCATGAAAGAATGGTTGATGCCTCCATATCTGATCTTAACCCTTAGCTGTTCGGAGTATTCTTTTGTATATTGATTATAAGATTTTGCGATGCTTTGTTTGCGGAACATGTCTTTTGTATAATAGCACTGCCCTGTTGAAAGCTCCACCAGCCGCGCATAAGACCAGACCCGGCCATAGTTCGACACGCATGTGTATCCATCAAAACCCGGCAGATCCCCCCATTCTTCTCCTGGCATGTTTTCGAGCAACATGTTGCGGAACGGATATTTATTGTAGTCTTTCGGCATTCCGGAAGCACTTTTGTTTGTGATAGACAAAAGTAAACATAAGGCGAAATAGTGAAAGTGACAATAGCATAACAACCGAATATAGTGACTTGCCAGCGGTATTATTAGGGAGATTAGCTGTTAGCAAAAACTACTACCGCCAGGGATTGGGCGAAGCGATTTTGATAGATGCCTTAAAAAGAAGCTATTTCCCTTCAACACAAATTGATTCAATGGCAGTAATAGTAGACCCGCTGGATGATGAAGCATCCGAAATGAAAAATCTCATAAAAGAAAACTGCCCGCTTTTTTCAACAACTCAACATCCTTTTTCCACTCCGCCAGTTTTGTTTCATAGGCCGCCTGAGTCTTTTTTATTCTGAGCGTATGAGGCGATCCTATCCTGATTGTTTCCATTTTAAGATCAACAGTGACTCGTGTAATGGCATGCTCCATGTCTGATCTTTCAGCTTGCGCTTTTCTATAATCGAAGACCTGTTGTACCGGTGACAGTAGAAAAGGCGCCAGGATCTCCCAGCATTTTTTATCATGGTTGGCGTGCGCTGGAACAGCTCTTGTCCAATCTGAAGGTGGAGCGGGCTTTTTGCCAACCCTCCTCTCCAGGTCCGTTATGCAAATCTTAAGTATCATTCCGCCAAGCCGGGTTTTCTCTTTGGATTCAAGGATCACCTTTAACAGCACATCATTCACATAGGACCGGTTCAGCTTTCGTGTAAATGCTTTGTTTGTGTTTTCGAACCATGGGTCATCAGCAGCCTTAAGTTTACTCAATATCAATGTTTCCCTTAATGTTTTCTGTGCAGCTTGTTTAATATTTGTTTCTGTGAGATTCAAAGCTTCCAGGTAGGAGGGCAGCTTGTTCAACCTTGCCAGCACGAATGCGCTGTAGGTTTTACCCGTATTGATTATACCGCGAAGAACGGCCAGCAAATGATGCAATATGCCGGCTTCAGCCCTTTCACCGGCGCCAGTAAATATACTTTCAAAACAACCTGACGGATATTTTCCCAAAAGTTTAATCCAGCTTGCAACTGATACCTGGTTAAAATGATCCACCAACATTTTTACAGCGCTGCGTTTAAGATATTTCTCATCTTCCAGATTGATCAACCATTCCGCCAAAGGATCAAAATTTAATTCTTTGTCGTTTGAATGTTCAAAACCATCTTCTGCAAGTTTTTTTATAAGCTTGTGATCGGACGTATCAAGGTTATCCCAATGTTGATTATAATAATTGATCCACTCTAGTTTATTATCCGCTGGCTGATCTATAAGAAGTTGATAGTGGTTTTTACGTGACCATAAAAATATGGCCCCATAGTGATACCAATATTCCATTTCCATGCCCGCATTGCCAGTATACTCAGTTTCGTTTTTTTCAACCGGATTACCTTCGTTAAGTTTTATAGGCGAAATCAGCTGATCTTCTTCAAATGATAGATTTTTCAAGGGGGGAATTCCATCTGGCATCCAATGCTCTACCTGTACACATTCATCAAATACTTCACCCATGGTGCCGTTTTCGGCCAGAACTTCATTATCAAGTTCGCCAAACTCGCCATAGCGACGCCTCCGGCTTGACGGCCTTTCATCATAATCGAATGTCAACTCTCCTATCTGATAGCTTGTGACCAATCCGGCTTTCGCATAAAACCCGGCTTTTGCCGCTGCGTTTATCAGGGCCTCCGCTCTTGGACGATCATTAAGTTTGAGCGTGCTCATCCTGAAATTTGAAGGAGTATATTGGTGGCCGAGTAATACGATTTTTGGAAAATCGGGATCATTTTCAGCGGATTTCAGAATCATCGCGAGTTGGTCGGCATAGTTTCCAATTTGTTGTGGCTTTATTTTCTTATTACCCTTTTTCTGAACAAGGTTATACACCAGGCAGATTCTATGACCTGAACGCAGTGGCTTTACCTCGTGTTCACAATCTGCATAAAATGCAACAAAAGGGATCTGGTATTGATTAGTCGATTGGGAAAATTCGAAGCTGCGCGTATTTCCATCGAATTGAACCTGTAGTTCGCCTCCCTCATGTTTTGAAGGTAACCCTATGATCAAAGTCCCGAACATTCCCGCTTCTTTTTCTGAGTCTTTATGAGCTAGAAAGAAATCTCCTTTTTCGTAGATCAATAGTTTATACAGATTTGCCACAACTTTTCCATCCTGAATACCCAGATCAGGTTTTACCTTTTCGACGATCGCTTGCACAAACTTTGGCCAGTTACTATTTTCAAAATTGACATTATCAGCGTCAATCTCCCATGCACTTCTGATATTTGTATCCAATACTGTTTTGCTTCCCTTGCCGAACGGGGCTTTACGGGCTTTGCCGATCAATGCCTGTGCCTGTGTTGCATTTACCGGAAAACTGATTTCGCCAATATCCCTAACTGTCATTCCCGGGAAAATAAACGGTTCGGCCCCTGCGCTCACAAAACTGCCGCTGCCACTGATCTTTTTCAAAACACCAAGTATTTGTTGGTTGAAGTCTGACATTGTTATTGTTGGTTGAATTCTTTAATTGTAATCATAGGTTAAAGTCTGTCACAGCAATAGTTGATGGAAGTCCTGCAAACTTCATTTTCAGGGTTAGGATGTTGAACTTATGAAATTAATGAATCAATAATAAGATTGCATAATACCACGACTCTAAAAAATTCAGGCAAGGATCACCAGAAGGGTTCATTTTTAGCGGTTTTTCAAAATGACCGCTATTTCAGTCAAAATGACTCGTTTTTGACTGAAATATCGGTCATTTAAAAAATTCGGATTTTTGACAGGGTCCGCTGCTTCAAATTATCATCTCACTTAAAAAACTCTCCTTCGTGTTGTCCTTCCTGTTCTTCGTCCGACCTTCTTTGGTACCGGATTGAAACTGAAGTTTCCGAGAGGTGACCATGCTTTAGGTTGTCATCCTAATTGGTCACCAATATGCTACTCCGCCCTCAAATTATTAACGGGATTACTATTCGCTGCCTTCAACGTTTGCGACAGAATAGTGGTCAGTCCCAAAACCATCACGATCACCAGGCTAATGCCGATTTCAAAAATACCGATCTGGATATTGTAAGACTGAATCGTCGACAACAAATAATCAAACATAAAATAAACCAGCGGTATGGTGATGAAGGTGGCGATCACCAACAGGATCAGGAAATCTCTCGATAACAATAACACAAGATTTTTGGAAGATGCGCCCATCACCTTACGGATGCTGATCTCCTTGAAGCGTTTTCTTGTTGTAAAGGATACCGAACCAAGTAAACCCAGGCATGCCACTGTAATTGCAAGTATACCGAGGAAGCCCCATAGCTTCATAATGGTAACATAAAAACTATAAGCATCTTTTATCTCATCAGAAAAAAGCTGCGAGGTGAACTTCCCTTCACCGCCAATCTTTTTCCAGGTCGACTCCATGGCAGGCATCAGGCTGGCGAGATCGGCTGACTGCAATTTTAGATTCGCAAATCTGAATTTGTCTGCCTTATATTCAAAAAAGAAAGCTTTGATTAATTCTTTAAGACCCGAGTAATGAAAGTTCTTCAGGATACCAACGATTCTTACTTCAGATCCATCAGTTAAGATCAATGATCTGTCGATAGCGGCAAAAGGGTCTTTGGGATTCAGGATTTTCGCCAACTCTTCATTTATAATAATGTGCCGCGCATTTTCATTAGCATTATTACTGAAATCTTTTCCTGCCAGCAACTCCAGTTTCATATTCGAAATAAAAGCTTCGTTTATTGATATAGATGAAGTCTTAAGCGAATCTACCCCTTGCGAAACTTTCACATATTGCTCAGGCGCAGCCCCAATCCCCAAAACATGCGACGATAAAGAAATCTTTTTTACCGGCGATAGCTTTGAATATTCATTTGCAAAAATCTGCGGATCGATATTTTGCAGGTCAACATCGAGGACATTCTGCTGTTCAAACCCAAAATCATAATTAACCGAATAATTATACTGACGGATCATGATCAGCACAGCCATGGTAAAGCCAAGAGAAAGTATGAACTGGGAGGTTAAAATAATTTTTCGAAAATAAGAACGACCACTTGACTTTAATTCTTTTCCTTTCAATGCATTGATGGGCGTAACCTTCAGGAAATAAAGCGCCGGGACTACGCCTGCTGTAGCACCAACAAGAATTGCGAATACTACAAAACCAATCAGAGTCGTCAATGTGGGAGATAAATTCATCGGCGAGGTTTCCACCATCTGAAAGAGAAAGTCTTTTCGTATTACCTCAAAAATCAAATATGAAAAAACAAGTGCCAGCAGCGCCACCACTGTTGATTCAACGATAAACATCAAAAAGATGTGTTTCTTTTCCCCGCCTAATACTTTTCTTACACCGATTTCCCGCATGCGCTCCAGCGATTGAGAAATAGATAGATTGATATAATTGGAACAAGCTGGTATTAGTATGATTAAGGTGATTAAACCCACCAGGAATATTGACAGGTATTGCCAGGTTGGTCCAATCGAATTAGCTGTTTCAGGGCCAGGTGCAATTTTATCCAGGCGCTGCAGTTTGAACGAGGCTTTAAAATCCTTCTGTGTATAGCGTTGTTTTGCAATTGTATTCAGTGATTGTTGTATGTTGAGCGGCTTGGCATTTTTGGAAAGCAGCATATATATGTAAGCATCCATGAACGCCTGTCGGATATCCAGGTTCACCGGCGGTAAAGTTTTCATATGCGATTCGTATGTGGCATAGGAAGCAATTGCACCGAACTGCATATGCGAGTTTTGCGGAACATCTTTGCAGATACCGGTAACCATCAGGTCCCCATATGGTCCGGCTTTAATCATTTCACCCATAGGCTCTTTATCGCCAAAAAATTTCTTCGCTTCGGTTTCAGAAATAACGATGCAGTTCGGTTGGCTCAGCGCGGTAGCCTTATCACCTTTAACTAAAGGAAAATTAAAAACCTGGAAAAATGAGACATCTGCAAAATAGCCGTCAACATAAATCTTTTTATCGCCGTGTATCATCTCCCCGCCAAGAAATGTATTTATGCGGATGACTTTTTCTACGCCTGTAATATCTTTTTCGAGGTTGTGTGCAAGCTCAACCGGGGCCGAGGCATAATATGGATTTTCCTCATTGTTTTGCATTAGGGTAGTAACCCTGTAGATCCGGTCCTTGTTGGTATGGAAGTCGTCGTAAGTGAATATAAAAACCAACCAGGCTATATATAGCAAACACAACGACATCCCAAGCGCCAGGCCAAATACATGCAATACCGTAAATAATTTATTCTTGTATAGATTACGCCAGGCGGTCAGGAAGAAGTTCTTAAACATAGCAGTATGATTTCATTTGGAAAGAATTGGTAATGTTCACTTGCTTTTGCATTCCTCGCCAGGCCGGTCACCTTGATGCTCAATACAAAGACATCTGCTTTCCTGTCTGGTTTCAAAGTTTTTGTCGTCGATTTCATGCAAATATTACAGGTCATTTAACCTGCATTCTGAAAAATGATGATGAATGGTAGCTGCCTGAATACTAAAATATCAACAATAGTGCAAAAGATTGCCGTAGCCTTTGCGAAACGTGACGAAAACCAGCTTTTATGGGGTAGAAGTCACGATTGATGTGTTCGCGGTTATAGCTCTTATATACTGATTCCCCACTGCCTTTTATGTCGGAAGTTTGATTTTTTTAGTTAGTTTGTCTTTTATTGGTAATAAAGCTGAAAGTATGCAATTGAAAGCAGTTTCTGATTCTGCGTGTAATCAAGCCGAAAAAGAAGAGATGAATCAAACCTGTATTGGCGATACCGAATTTGAAGTGTTTTTCAGAGACAATTTTACGAATCTGTGTATGTTTTGCCAGTATAAATTTGGATTCGATATTGATTTATCCAAAGAAGCCACTCACAGTGCATTTATAAAACTCTGGGAAAACAGGCACAATATATCACCCTCCCTGTCTTTGAAAGCTTACACTTACAAAATAACCGCCAATATCTGTTTAGATATACTGAGACACAGAAAAGTAGAACAGCAATATGAAAAATACGCCATTCAAAGCAAGGGGGATCGCGGAGAAGCAATTGAGTATAATGGAGCAGATTTTAAAGAGCTAAAAAATCATGTTGATCAGGCTGTTTTAGAACTACCTGCGCAGATGCGAAAAGTTTTTGAGTTAAGCCGGTATGAAGGATTAAAATATTTTGAAATTGCATCCCGGCTTGGTATATCGATAAAAACGGTGGAAACCCAAATGAGCCGGGCCTTGTTGAAACTCAGGCAAAAACTTGCTGATTACCTGCCTTTTTTTATTTTATATATTCTCCATCACAATTAGTTGAAAAAATATTTTTTCCTGGTGTAGGGGTGAAACACTGCTGATCCGTATAATATTCAAGTAAATGAACAATAACAGCAACTTAGACCAATTACTAACATTGTATTTGTTAAATGAATCGAATGCTGAACAGGAAGCCTTTGTTAGCCAATGGATAAATGAAGACGATGCAAACAAGGATTATCTGCAGGAACTAAAAAAAACCATCGGCTTAATTGGTGCTACACGAACATCTGAACTAATTGATATAAATAAAGAGTGGGATCAATTTAGTAAAAACATAGGGAACAACCAGTACCAGGCGGAGAAGACAGAAGTCATTGGTAGCTGGGACGAAAGCTTAAATATAGCTGACACCGCTATAAGATCAAAGGTTTATCGCATAGTGGCTGCAACTGCTGTCGCAGCTTCATTGCTCCTGGTTGTTGGCTTTGGCTGGCAATATTTCAACAAACAAAAAACTGTTGAAAGATCTGTTGTGGTAGTTGATCAGTTGCCAGTCGTTGTCAAACCCATTTTGCGAACGGAGATTAACAATGAAGATAAACCCCGGGTATTAAAATTGAGCGATGGATCAGGAGTGATTTTAGAGGGGAAAAGTGAACTTGCTTTTTATGAACCGTTTGCGTCAGACACACGAAATGTCACTTTAAAAGGTAAAGCGAACTTTATTGTAGTGAAGGATCAAAAACGACCGTTCACTGTATTTAGCAGCGATATTAAAACTACTGTGCTGGGAACAAACTTTACTGTGACGGCCTATAGTAACTCTCAACATATTACCGTAAGGCTTTTTGAGGGAAGAGTGAAGGTGAGTTCGGGGGATGAGGTTAAAAAACATCTCAATAAAGATTTCATATTGTCTCCGGGACAGGAACTTATATATGATAAGAAAAAGTCTACTGCCAGCGTCCGGAACTTTGGAGTAGCTAAGCAGAGTCCTAAAGGAACTAATAAAAATACCGGTAAGGAGGCAATGGAAAATCCTTCCATTCCATTTGATAAAGGCTCATGGTACATGTTCAATAATGAGTTGTTAAGCCAGGTTTTCGATCAGCTTAAAAGCATGTATAAGGTCGATATCAGATACGATGCAAAAGATCTGGAGAAGGTTTATTTCATAGGAATGTTTAAGAAAACGGAAGCCATTGACGATGTGTTAAAACAGATAGCGAAATTGAATAACCTGACTGTGACGAAAAAAGATAATAAATATATAATCAGCAAACTATAAAAAGGTATCGTGACGGTTATTAAATAAGATGCGCATCTCAATACAATTCATTTGTAGTGTTGTACCGTCATTGAGATCTTAGATCCCTCAATATTACTGAACCTATCCCTTAAAAAGAACCCCTGGTAAGCAAACGAGATTTCGTATCATGGTTGTCGCGTTAGCCATCAGACATTAGTGGTCGCAAACCAATATTTTCATTATCAGAAGATATTGTTCTTATTCATCTGTGCAGGTCTTGAAAAGCTCACGGTATTCATAGAATAACGTGTCAGTAGATAGTAGCGCTATTTATTAAAGTTTTTCCAGGCACACACACAAACATTTTTTATTTCAAATTTTTTCCCGGAACAATTACCGGTAACGAAAGTAACAGGTAGAATTCCAGGTTTATTTTAGTGATAGATGTATTTGATAAAAATCATCATTCACTTAACCATAAGTGCCGGACTTAGCAGGTATATTTCACTTGTGTGTTCGTGCATATAATGGTGCAGATAATTATTTCAACATTCTAAAATTGCTGTCGTATGAGATTTAATCGAATTAAGTCCTGGGCTTGCTATGCCCTTTCTTTTCTCCTCTTTATTCTTGGATCAAATGTTGTAAATGCGCAGGTAAAAGACAACATTGTAAAAGGCGTGGTACAAAATAACGAAAGTGAAGGTGTGCCGGGTGTTTCTGTTATTCTCCGGAATGTCAAAACCAACTTCACTTTAGGTACCAGCTCCGATAGTACCGGCGCATTTAGTTTTTTACGTGTGCCCGCAGGAGGGCCTTACAGTTTTACTTTCTCCACAGTAGGTTTTGAAACCCAGACTTTATCTGGCTACAACCTAAAAGATGATGCCACTTTATCACTAATCGTAAAGATGGTTTCCACTACGGCTGCGCTTGAACAGGTAGTAGTTGTTGGATATGGTACTCAGAAAAGAAAGGATCTTACTGGTTCTGTATCATCTATCTCAAGTAAAGACATCCAGGATCTGCCGGTTGCGCGTATTGACCAGGCTTTGGCCGGAAAGGTTGCCGGGGTACAGGTTAAAGCCGTTTCCGGTGAGCCAGGTGCAGCTCCGCAAATCCGGATAAGAGGAATCGGAAGTATTTCTGCAGGCGGAAGTCCATTGTATGTAGTAGACGGATTTCCGACAGGTAATATTGAAAACCTGAATCCGAATGATATTGAAAGCATGGATATCTTAAAGGATGCTTCGGCTACTGCTATCTATGGCTCCCGTGGATCAAATGGGGTTATCATTATAAATACTAAAAGAGGTTCAAGTGGGAAAGCAAACATTTCAATGAGTGGCTACACTGGTTGGCAGCAAGTTTCGATGAAACCTCATTACATGAATTCAATGGAGATTGCGCAATATCATTATGAAGGGTTGCGACAAAACAATATTGATCTTGGCAATAATGTTTCAGGGCCACCCGAAAACTGGGCTATCCCGGTACCACCTACTACTTTAGACGTGATGTCGGGTAAGCTGACCTACGACAAATTTGCATTGGATGATGTGTTGCGTACTGCACCACAGCACCAGGTACAACTATCGGCCACCGGCGGCAGCGAAAATGTCAAGTACGCCCTGAGTGGCGAATACTTAAGCCAGGACGGTATCGTGGTAGGCAGCGACTTCCAACGGTTTTCTCTAAGGGCGAACATCGATGCAAAGCTTTCCAAAAAGATCACAGTAAAGATGAATTTAAATCCTTCATTCATCGACAGGAATCTCATAACTGCAACAGGATCGAGTAGCTCATCCAATGAAGGTGTAATAGGCAGCGCCTTCGGTGTAAACCCGATGTATCCACTATACAATCCGGATGGAAGCTATTTTGTTTTTATTCCCGGATTGGATGTGACCTCCAATGCTCAAAACCCTGCTGCCCTGGCCAGGGAGATCACTAATAAGCAAAAGAGGCTCAGCCTGTTTGCAAATGTTAACCTGGAGTATAGGATAACAGATGATCTTAAGTTTAATGTAATGGCAGGTGGTGTTGTACAGAATAATAAAGGTTACAGGTTTAAACCACAACTCCCTGCATTCTTCAACGAACCAGCTTTTGGAACAGATAATGCATCGATGAGCTACAATTGGTTAACAGAGTATACGCTCAATTATAGTAAATCGGTAGGCGATCATAATTTCTCGGTCCTTGGCGGATATACTGCCCAAAAGGAAACAACCGAAATCAATACCTTATCCAGTAACAAGTTTCCCAATAACCTGGTTCCGACCTTAAATGCAACGAGTGGGGTTATCACTGCCGGTTCTTCTGAGATATTTGAATGGTCACTTCTTTCATACCTGGGAAGACTAAACTACAATTATAAGAGTAAATATTATATCACTGCTTCCTTTCGTGCCGATGGCTCATCGCGGTTTGGCTCTGAAAGCAAATATGGATTTTTTCCATCTGCCGCTTTGGCATGGCGCGTATCCGATGAGAATTTCATGAAGGATCTGGACTTTATCAGTGAGTTAAAATTGAGGACCAGCTATGGAGAAACAGGTAATAACAACATTGGAAACTACGAGCAGTTTGCGACGATCAACTATGAACGATATGTGCTGGGTGGTGGGGTAGCCGGAGGTTTTTCACAGGCAAAGCTTGCGAACTCATTGTTAACATGGGAAAAACAACGCCAGCTTAATATCGGCATTGACCTGTCATTCCTGAACAACCGCATACGTATAAGTGTCGATCATTTCAGATCTACCAATACGGATCTTTTGCTGAATGTTAATGTGCCTGATATTACCGGGTTTAGTACCTCTTTGCAGAACATTGGGGAGGTGAAAAACCATGGATGGGATTTTTCTTTGGGAACAACAAACATAAAAGGCAAAGATTTCGAGTGGACCACCGATTTCAACATCTCATCTTTCAGAAACGAAGTTGTTAAATTAGGACCTACTGGAGATCCGATTTATGGCGGCAATAGTCATATCACAATGATCGGTCAACCAATTGGTATGTTCTACGGCTGGATTACTGACGGGGTGTTTATGAACCAGGCCGAGTTGAACAGCGGTCCGATTTTTAATCCGACCGGTGTTGACCGTTCACGTGTCGGCGATATAAGATTCAAGGATATCAGTGGTCCTGACGGAAAGCCAGATGGTGTAATCAATAACCTGGATAAAACAATCATTGGTTCTCCTTACCCTGATTTCTACTATGGCATGACCAACAGGGTATCTTATAAAAAATTCAGTTTGAGCTTTAGCTTACAGGGATCGAAAGGTGCTTTGATATTTGATGAATCAAGAGCAGCATCGATGGCAACCAGGGGGCGTTTTCCCCAGCTTTCTGCCCTTAACAATTATTGGAAATCAGAACAGGAACCGGGCGACGGTCAAACACCCCGGCCCAACAATGCTCCAACAGGAAATGTTCGTGGCCAGTTCAGCACATGGTTTCTCGATACAGGAACATTTTTGAGAATTACAAACATCAATTTTGGTTATGCGCTTCCTGAAGCAATTGCCGGTAAACTTGGGCTTCGTTCGGTAAGAGCCTATGCAAGTGCAAACAATCCATTTACTTTTTCAAAGAACCTCGGCTTTAATCCTGAGGCAAGCAACCTGGAAGATCCCCTGAGGCCAGGTCGCGCTTTTAGTGATTATCCTATTCCCAGGAGCCTGGTTTTAGGATTAAATATCGGATTCAAAAATTAGTATGATTTAAACATTAATGAGAATGAAAAAGATAAATATTTTAATGGTAACATCATTGTTTCTAATGATGTCCTGCAAAAAAGATTTTATTGAATTGACACCGGAATCAACTGTCAGCGTTGATATACTATACAAAACGGATAAGGATTTCCAGGATGCTATTGTAGGTGCTTACAGTATATTAACCAGGCAGGGACCAAACATCTGGAATTTTGGAGACCTTGCTGGTGACGACACTGAACAACAGTTTTTAACTTCTATTACCCAGGTTGGTATTGATAACTTTTCTATAAATATCAATGATAATTTGCTTATAAGCAGCTGGCGCAATTACTATAGCATGATCAGCCGCTGTAACCTGCTGCTGGAGAAAATTGAAACTGCCGATGCAGCTGTCGTTACGAACAAGAACAAATACATCGGGGAGGCAAGGTTTCTTAGAGCACTTGCTTATTTCGACCTCGTTCGCATTTTTGGAGATGTTCCTGCAGTGGTCACTCCTCTGACTACCGCGGAAGCCTATAAGGTACCCAGGGAAAAAGTAGACAAAATTTATGACGACATAATCGAGAAGGACTTGTTAGACGCCGAAACAAAATTGCCCGCCAGGAATACTGGTGCCGATTTGGGAAGGGCAACCAGCGGTGCGGCAAAGTCGCTGCTTGGTAAAGTATATCTGACACGTAAAAATTTCCCTAAAGCTGAAACCAAACTACAGGAAGTAACTACCATGGGTTATAACCTCCTGGCAGACTTCAATGAATTATTCAATTATCAAAAGGATGAACATCACAGCGAATACATTTTTGATATTGAATACGAGGAAGGCATCAACCTGGGCAGTGCATTCACGAATAACTTTGCCCCGGCTTATGCAAACGTTCTGAATTTTTATGGGATAACCGGGCAGGGTGCCAGCCAGGGTTCTCCCTCAGAAGAACTGTTCACTTTATTTGCCGCCAACGATAAGCGTAAAGATATCACTGTAGCAAAAGGTTATACTGATAATAACGGTGTTTATATTCCGACACCGACTTTTGATGTAAGAACATTCACCAAAAAATATTTTACTAAAACAGTGCGTATGAACGACAGCAAGGCAAACTGGAAGGTAATTCGGTATGCTGATGTGCTGTTAATGTATGCGGAAGCCCTAAATGAAAATAATAAAACTCCGCTGGCACTTGATAATCTTAACAAAGTACATGTTCGTGCAGGTTTAACACCTCTCTCAGGACTCAATAAAGACCAGGCCCGCGAAAGCATTTACCTGGAAAGAAGATTTGAATTATATCTTGAAGGACACAGATGGTTCGATATGGTAAGGACCGGGAGAGCTCTTGCAAAAATGGAATCAAAAGGTATGAAAGCTTATATGACTGTTTTCCCTGTGCCTCTTAGCCAGATACAGTTGATAAACGATGATGCTATTTTGCCGCAAAACCCGGGCTATAATTAATTATTATTCTTTACAACATCGTAGCTCCAGGTGAGGAATTACCTGGAGTTACTTTGAAATGAGAGTTAAGCGCCGATCATTTAGTTGCCTGTTTAATCAACAGGGGGTTTGCGATATCTTTTAATGAATTAAATAAATTTGATGCCAGTAGATACGGAAGAAAATTTTTTGCCAGGTGGTAATTTGCCACGCCGCAGTTTCATTCAATATAGTTCAGTAGTTGCCGGTGGGTTCATGCTTACTCCTTTTTTTAGTAAAGCTGCAACAATTAGTGATAAAGCCGCGGAAGGACCGCTTCTTTGGTACCAGCAGCCATTGCGTATTATGCATACCGTATTACGTGAAATCGATGCAAAGAACTACGATGCAAAAGCTGTTATCGATTACATGAAAAAGGGCGGCTACAATACCCTTTGTGTGAACGCCGGGGGCATCGTTGATTTCTTCCAGAATCCTTTGCCCGCAGCCAATATCAATCGTATCATGGGCGAGCGGGATATCTTAAAGGAGATATCATCTGCCTGTAAAGAAGCAGGATTTAAAGTTATTGCAAGAATCGACTTTCGCGGGGTTGAGGAACATGTTTATAAAAAATTCCCGGATTGGTTTATGCGTAATGCCTCACAACAGCCGGTGATAATGAACTGGACTAAGCCTCAACTGTATGAATCCTGTTACCTGGGCAGGCATCGTAATGAGTATGCCAACGAATACGTGAGTTATGTCTTAAAGAATTACGCAGTAGATGGAATCTGGCATAATTCACCAGGCTACCGTGGTATATGTTATTGTTCACGTTGCCAGGAAGCTTATAAGCAAACTCTGGGCAAGGCAATCCCGGTTGCCGGTTCGGCTTCCGAAGCAGACCTGGATGAATACCTGGTGTGGAAACGCCAGGTAGCGGATGAGTACATGATCCGTTTAAAGAAAACAATAAAATCATTTGGAAACGATAAAGTATACACAGCAGAAGTATTTAGCCTTTATGGTTTGGGAACTGACGCAGAATGGGGGATTGATCTGAAGAATGCCAAAGATCATTTCGATATTTTGGTTAGTGTAGCCTTTTTAACAGGAGGAGGGGCTGATAAGTATTATTATGATCTTAATTATGGCAGTACGATTATTAAGTTTCTAAAATCGATGGTGCCTGACCGCGAAGCGGTTGTAATGTATGGTGGTAATGGAACCTCACACCGGTTGGTAATTGATCCGCCAATAGATCTGAAGATCTGGTTGTGGCAGATCTTGTCTGCTGGTGGCAGGTTCTGGAATTGTTACTTTACAAATGTGCCTACCCAAACCTCCGACAACCGGAATGCCTTTAATGAAACAGATGTGTACATGTTTGTAAAGGCAAATGAAAAATTGCTGGAGCAGCATGTGCCAGTTGCGAATATTGGTATTTATTATTCCCGGTCAACCCGTTTATCATACCATAAAAAATCTGAAGAAGGCGACCAGTTTGGTAATGAAATGCGGGGTTGGGAAAACTTGTTCATGGAAAATCATATTCCCAACGATTTTATACTTGATGACCAGGCAACCAGTGAGGGAATAAGTAAATACAAAGTGATCGTTTTACCCAATGTAAGGTGCATGGGTGATGGAGAAATAGCGTTGTTGAAAGAATATGTAAGCAATGGTGGTACCTTAATAGCGACCTATGCCACTAGTCTTTATGATGCGAATGGTAAAGAGCGAAAGGACTATGGGTTAAGTGAATTGTTTGGTGTTAGCTATGCGGGTAAAAAAGAGAACACCCGTCGCGACAACTACCAGTTCATCTTAAATAAAAAGCACCCATTGGTAGCGCCCGATAGTGCCCAGACGGAACTGTTGTTTAACGCTGGTTTTACAGCACTTTGCAAGCCGGCAAAGTCAGCGGATGTGATCTGTACCTGGGTTCCTACCATTCAAAACCAGCCACCTGATAAATCGTGGGTTGATAAGTTTTCTACAGAATATCCAACCGTTGTTGAGAATGCATATGGCAAAGGCAGAGTGATGTATTTTGCGAACCAGCCGGACCTGTTAAGTTACCAGGTGGGTCATCCGGATTCCC
The DNA here is from genome assembly GCF_035489435.1 of Flavitalea sp. Classification (NCBI taxonomy): domain Bacteria; kingdom Pseudomonadati; phylum Bacteroidota; class Chitinophagia; order Chitinophagales; family Chitinophagaceae; genus Flavitalea; species Flavitalea sp. The sequence continues at coordinate 832 of NZ_DATHKG010000023.1, read as the reverse complement.
GTAATCTGCTGTTAAGGACAATAAGACTTTTTGCAGGCAATTCGATACCGATTGAAAGTAATGCTCCATCAAGTGTAAATATTGGTTTAACAAAATCACTGATTAAGCCCGGGCAATATATACTGTCGCTTGTAAATACAACATCGGGTCCTGTTCGTCCTATACGTGAACTGATACCAGTCAATGGCATAAATGTGAAGTTAAAATTAGACGGCCGTTCGGTAGAGAGTCACAAAGTATTGCGCTGCCAGGGCTCCTGTAAGGTTACTACTAACGGCCAAAACATTGAACTGAACATTAGTAAGCTGGAAGATTTTGCGGCCGTACACATACAGATGAAGGCTTGACGAACAAATTGGGTTTAATTTTTTTATAAAGTATAAATCGTTATTACATGGCTACATTCTTAAAGCGGGGAAAGAGTATATCGGAAATACAGGAGGCCGATTTAAAAGTAAAACAGGTAGTAAGTGAAGTTATTAAAGACATAGAAACAAACGGTGATGCTGCAGTTCGCAGGTATTCAGAAAAATTTGACAATTGGAGCCCGGAATCCTTTCGTTTAAGCCCGGAGCAGATAAATGAAATTGTAGCATCAGTTCCCGCACAGGTAATTGATGATATAAAGTTTGCTCAAAAGCAGATCCGTTTTTTCGCACAACAGCAAAGAGCTTCTATCACAGATATTGAAGTTGAAACTATGCCCGGCGTTATACTAGGGCATAAAAATATTCCTGTTAATAGTGCAGGATGTTACATCCCGGGTGGAAGATACCCCATGGTGGCATCTGCACATATGAGCATTTTAACTGCTAAGGTTGCAGGTGTTAAA